>SKRP01000092.1 GCA_007118445.1 Natronohydrobacter sp. | reverse complement strand
TGGATCAGGCCGGTCTGACCCTTGGAAAAGCGCACGAACCAGTCGAGAAACACATCCCAGCTGGCATCCAGATCGGGCGATTTCGCCTCGATCCGCGCCAGACGCTCACGCAGAGCCTGATGGCGTTGATAGATCAGGAAACCAAGCGCGAAAGTGATCAGGCTCAGCAGCAAGGGCAGGTTGAACCCGGCCCAGAGCTTGACGCGCCCCCCGGTATCAGGGGCCCCCATGACCGCGTTCACAGCCGGTTCGATCAGGTAATAGGCCACCAGCCCTGGCATCAGCCCGAACAGCAGACCCAGCGTGCCCAGCACCACCGGCCCCAGCAGCATGGGCCAGGGGCCCTCATGCGGCGCGTGCGGCAGATCGCCTTGCGGGCCGTAGAAGGGTTTATAGGCCACGATCCCGGCAACTGCGAACATCAGGGCAAAAGCGATCAGCGCCATCGGCACGACAAAGAGCCACAGATGCATTTCCAGCGCGCCCGCATAGGCGACTTCCTTGGCGATGAAGCCAAGGAAAGGCGGGATGCCGGCCATCGCAAGACCCGCCACTGCGGCGGCCATCGCCGTGATCGGCATGGCTTTCTTCAGCCCGCCCAGGACATTCGCGTCACGCGTGCCAGTGGCGTGGTCGATGATGCCGATGGTGAGAAACAGCCCGGCCTTGTAGAGTGAATGCACAAGCAGGAAGGTCATCGCGGCGGTGATCGCATAGCCGGTCGAGCCTGCAAGGAACATGACCAGCGTGCCGAGCGCCATCAGCGTGGTATAGGCCAGCGTCTGTTTCAGGTCGGTCTGGCGCAGGGCCATGAAAGAGGCGAACACCGCTGTCACCGCGCCGAAGATCGACAGGATCCAGATCCACAGATCCGAGCCAGAGAGCGCCGGATGCGTGCGCGCCAGCAGATAGACGCCTGCTTTCACCATCGTGGCCGAGTGCAGATAGGCCGAAACCGGGGTCGGTGCGGCCATCGCGTTGGGCAACCAGAAATGGAACGGCACCTGCGCGGATTTGGTGAAAGCGCCTGCCAGCACCAGAAACAGGATCAGCGTGTAGAATTCCTGGCCCACAAGGCTGCCTGCCGCGTTGATCTGCGACATCTCGAAGGTGCCCTGCGTGACCCCCATCAGAATGAAGCCCGCGAGCAGCGCTAGCCCCCCGGTCGCGGTCAGCAAAAGCGCCTGTAGGGCGTTGCGGCGCGATTTCGGGTCAGCATGGCTGAAGCCGATCAGCAGATATGACGTGAAGGTCGTCAATTCCCAGAACACGAAAAGCGCGATCAGGTTATCGGCCAGCACCACGCCCAGCATCGAGAGCATGAAGGCAAAGAGATAGAGCGCGAAACGGTCATATTGCGGATGACCCGCCAGATATTTCGCGGCGTAAAGCATGACCATCGCGCCGATGCCGGTGATCAGCAGCGCGAACATCAGGCTGAGCCCGTCAATCCAGAAGCTCAGGCTCACATCCAGCGAGGGGATCCAGGGGATCACCCAGCGCACCGGTTCGCCCGCGGCGATGGTGGGGATATATTGCAGGAAAAACAGGAAAAGCGCTGCGGTGATGGCTGATGTGCCGATACCGGACAGGGTTTTCCACGGCGCATTTGGGTCCGAATGTTCCGCCATGGTCGGGGTCGGGCTCCTTGTCAAATGGTCGCATCAGGTGGCCTTGGGGCAGCGCAGGCACTGCCTATTGACCTTCGTCATTGCGCGTTTTCCCATCTTGTGCCGCAAGACACAATTCGATTCGGCGGGTTTTCTGCCGGTTTTGCCCAGGTTTCCATCACTGAAGCTTGCATGGGATCAGTTTGCGCCGCATAAAACCGCATCCAGCGCCCGTGAACCGGCCGGTGCTGATGTCAGTGTATGAGTTCGGTCATACGGGTTTCCCTTCGACGCCCGAAGGCAGTGCGATGAGCAAGGTACGTATCGATCAGATGATTGAATCTGCTGCGGCGTGTATTTGTGACACAGGCTGCGATCTCGCGCGCCTGCCGATCCGACTGGCCAGTGGCTGGCCCGATGCCCCTGCGCTGGAACTTACTGTCGCGCTCGCTTCGGCGGCGGAAGCCGTGCAATCCATGCTGCAGGCCAATGGCCCCAGTGGCGCACGGGCGCAAATTGTCTGGCAACAGGCCGCGCTTGTGGCCGCCGAGGTACATTATCTCGCTGTGACGAATGCGCCCCATGCGACGGCAGGCGATCTCTTGCTGCATTGGCAGCGCGAAAGCGAGGGGCCATGACCGGCAGCATGGGCGCGCGCAATCTGATCACCGATGTGGCCGGGCTGCGGTTGGGCCATGCACAGGATGCGGGATTGCGCAGCGGGGTTTCGGTGCTGCTTGGCGACCGGCCAATGCGCGCGGGCGTGTATGTGATGGGCGGCGCACCGGGCACGCGCGAGACCGAGCTTCTGGCCCCGGACCGGCTGGTGCAGGAGGTGGATGCGCTGGTGCTGTCGGGGGGATCAGCCTTCGGGCTGGATGCGGCCTCGGGCGTGGTCGAGGGCTTGCGCGCGATGGGACGGGGCTTTGCTGTGGGTGAGATGCGCGTGCCGATCGTGCCTGCGGCGATCCTGTTCGATCTGGGAAATGGCGGCGCGAAGGACTGGGCGCGCAACCCCTATGCAGAACTGGGCCGCGCGGCGCTGGACGCGGCAGGTGCCGATTTCGCTCTGGGCACGGCGGGGGCAGGCTATGGCGCGACCACCGCGCGGCTGAAAGGCGGGTTCGGGTCGGCCTCCTGGGTCTTGCCCTCTGGCGTGACAGTGGGCGCGGCGGTGGCGGTCAATCCGGTGGGCTGCGTGACCATGGGGCAAGGGCCGGAATTCTGGGCGGCGCCATTCGAGGTCGCGGCTGAGTTCGGGGGCTTGGGCGTCGGGGTCGCGGATGCGGTGCCGGTCACGAAACTGGCGCGCGAGGCCACGACGATTGCGATTGTGGCCACCGATGCGGCGCTTTCGCAGGCACAACTGACGCGGATGGCGATTGCGGCGCATGACGGGATCGCGCGGGCGATTGTGCCGGCGCATACGCCGTTTGACGGGGATCTGGTCTTTGCGGTGTCAACAGGCGCGGGGGCAGAAGTGGAGGCACCTGCGCTACTGGAGATCGGCCATGCAGCGGCGTGCTGTCTGGCGCGGGCGATTGCGCGCGGGGTGTATGAGGCCAGCGCGATGCCGGGGGATGTTCTGCCCAGTTGGCGGGCGCGTTTCGGGCTGGCGGGGTAAGCGCCCGCTCGGCGTGCCCACCCACCCGCCCCTGCAC
>SKRP01000207.1 GCA_007118445.1 Natronohydrobacter sp. | reverse complement strand
TGATCACATAGACCCGGCCCTTGCGGCGCACGATCTGACAATCGCGGTGACGCTGCTTGAGCGACCGG
This sequence comes from Natronohydrobacter sp., assembly GCA_007118445.1. Classification (GTDB taxonomy): domain Bacteria; phylum Pseudomonadota; class Alphaproteobacteria; order Rhodobacterales; family Rhodobacteraceae; genus Roseinatronobacter. Next base: position 3,221 of record SKRP01000207.1, on the reverse strand, counting down.
AGCGAGTTTCTGACCTTCATCGGCCTATCTCCTGTTCGCGGCGCACGCGCGCCATGAGGGTTGATCCTGCCAGATGACAGGGGTGAATGGTGGGCACGACAAGGTTCGAACTTGTGACCCCTACGATGTCAACGTAGTGCTCTACCACTGAGCTACGCGCCCCGCCGCGAACCGTTTCTGCGCCCCAAACAAAAGGGACGCGGCATCAGGCCCGCGTCAGTTGTGAGGCTCTATAAAAGGAGTCGCAGACATGATCAAGGGCTTTCAGAAGCGGAATGCCTTGGTCTATACTCAAAAAAAACAACGGCGCGACATATGCAAGCCTATCACTATCTTCCGGCCCGGACACCCAGCAGCGCTGTGGTCTTTGCCTCTCCTCATAGCGGGCGCGATTACCCGGCGGAACTGCTGTCCAGCTCGATTCTGGAACCGACGGCGCTGCGCTCTTCCGAAGATGCCTATGTCGATTGCTTCCTGACCGCCGCCAGCGCTGCGGGCGCCCCTGTGCTGCTGGGCGGTGTGCCGCGCGCCTATGTCGATTTCAACCGCGCCGCGACCGAGCTTGACCCGGCGCTGATAACCGGTGTTTCCACACAGGGGCTGAACCCGCGCATCAGTTCCGGTCTGGGGGTGATCCCGCGCGTGGTGGCCGGCGGGCGCGCGATCTATCGCGGCAAACTCACCCGTGCCGAAGCCGATTACCGACTGCAGCAGTTCTGGCACCCCTATCATGCCAAGCTCGATGCGCTGATGGCCGGGCAGCGCGCGCGGTTCGGACGCGCCATCCTGCTCGACATGCATTCCATGCCACGCGACGCGGTCAGCATGAACCGCCAGCACAATGCCCTGCGCCCCGATATCGTACTTGGCGACCGTTTCGGGGCCGCGGCCAGCTCAGCCATCACCGAAGCCGTCGCGCAGGTCTTTGCACAGGCCGGGCTGCGGGTGGCGCGCAATTCGCCTTTTGCCGGGGCCTATATCACACAGCGCCACGGCACGCCCTCGAACGGGCAACATGCGATCCAGATCGAGATCGACCGCGGGCTCTATCTGGATGAACGCCGGGTTGCGCCCAATGCCGATTTCGCAGCCTTCCGCGCGCTGATGGACAGGATCGTGCGCGATCTCGCCGAGCTTGGCGCAGCGCCCCCTGCCGATTTGGCGCTGGCTGCGGAATAGCTGCGCATAGACGCCGGCATCTCCTTCAGGCAGCCATCTGACCGTCGAAATTCGTCGCGCGCGATGATCTTCCGGCTATAGTCTTCGCTATGGATATTATCGCAATTGTCGGCGCAATTGCCGCACTTTTCGTCGTCATTGGCCTGTCAGAACCCTTGGCCGAGCGGCTGCGGCTGCCTTTCACCGTGATTCTCGCGATCATGGGGGCAGTGATCGGCGCGCTGGCGCTCTATCTGCTGTCCAGCGATCTGGGCGTCAGCATCAATCCCGTGTTCCGGCGCCTGCTGGAACTGCCGATCCGCTCGAATATCTTCCTCTATGTGCTGCTGCCGACACTGCTGTTTCAGGTGGCGCTGATGGTCAATGCGCGGCGGATGCTCGATGACTGGGTGCCGATCCTGGTCATGGCCGTGGTGGCAGTGGTCGTCTCGACCGTGATCATCGGCTATGCGCTGACCCCCTTCACCACCTTGTCACTGGCCGCCTGCCTGCTGATCGGGGCGATTGTGTCGACCACCGACCCGTCTGCCGTGGTCAGCATCTTCCGCAATATCGCCGCCCCGCAGCGCCTGACCCGGATTGTCGAGGGTGAAAGCCTGCTCAATGACGCCGCCGCCATCGCGCTCTTTGGCTTCTTCATGACCTTTGTCAGCCTGGGCGTGCCCGATCCCGGCCTGAGCGATGCGCTGGTGATCTTTCCCTGGCTGGTGATCGGCGGGGTCGGGCTTGGGCTGGTCTTTGCCCGGCTGGCCATCGCGCTGATGAGCGTCATGCCCGGCTTTCAGCGCGCGCAGGTTTCGGTCAGCGTGGCGCTGCCCTATCTGACCTATGTCGTGGCCGAGCAATTCCTGAACACGTCAGGCGTGATTGCCGTGGTCGTGGCGGGGCTGGCGCTCAATCTGATGGGGCCAGGACGGATGACCCCGGTCAGCTGGACCTATCTGCGCGAGGTCTGGGATGTGCTGGCCTATTGGGCCGGGGCGCTGATCTTCATTCTTGCAGCGCTTCTGATCCCGCGCCTGATGGGCGATCTGCGGCTGAATGATCTCTATCTGATCATGGTGATGGTGGCCGCTGCCTTCGCCGCCCGCGCGGTCATGCTCTGGGGCATGTTGCCCGCGCTCAGCGCGCTGAACCTTTCGCCACAGGTGGACCCGCCCTATCGTGCGGCGATTCTCTGGGGCGGGCTGCGTGGCGCGGTGACACTCGCGCTGGCGCTGGCCGTGACCGAAAGCGCGCTGGTGCCGCCCGATATCAAGCGCGAGGTCGGCATTCTGGCCACTGGCTTCACGCTGTTCACGCTGCTGGTGCAGGGCACCAGCCTGCGCTGGATGATCGCGCGGCTGGGGCTGAACCGTCTGCCACGGCTGGATCAGGCGCTGTCGCATCAGGTGATCGCGGTCGCGCTACAGAATGTGCGCGAAGAAATCGCCGAAACCGCACGCGACTACCAACTGCCCAAGGAGGTGATCCGCTCCGAGGCAAAACGTTTCGCCGAAAGGCTGGATGAGGCGGTCGAACTGGCCGAAGCCGCCGAGGAAATCCCGGACCGCGACCGCATCACGCTGGGGCTGGTGGCGCTGGCCGGGCGCGAGCGCGATCTGATCATCGAGAATTTCCGCCAGCAGCTGTTTTCCTCGCGGCTGGTGGACCGGATGCTGTCCGATGTCGACCGGCTGATCGAGCGCACGCGCGGCGGCGGGCGCAACGAATACCGCGCTGCTGCGCGCAAGGGGCTGGGCTATGGGGGCTGGTATCGTGTGGCTTTATGGCTGCACCGACGGCTGCGCTGGTCCGGACCGCTGGAACGCATGACCGCGGATCGTTTCGAAATCCTGCTCAACCAGCGTCTGATCCTGGGCGAGCTGCATGGCTATATCGACACCAAGATCCGGCGCATCCACGGGCGTCGCGTCGCCGATCTGCTGCATGAATTGCTGCGCCGCCGCGAAGAAGAAACTGACGCCGCGCTGCAGGGGCTGCGGCTGCAATATCCCGGCTATGCCGAAGAGATGGAACGCCGCTTCATCCGCCGCACCTCG
>SKRP01000145.1 GCA_007118445.1 Natronohydrobacter sp. | reverse complement strand
GCCAGGACATGGGAGATCCATGTCTTTGTCACACTGCCCATGCTGCGCGCGCAGATCGTGGCGCTGACGCTGGTCAAGGCCATCGAGTCGCTGCGCTCGTTCGACCTGATCTACATCATGACCCGCGGCGGCCCCGGTATCAGCACGGAAACCCTTGATATGTAAGCGTTTTCTCAAGGGCTCATCGAATCCGGGCGGATATCCTACGCCTCATCCATGGCGGTTATCATGCTCTTGCTGACCATCGTCATCTTCACCTGGATCTGGAAGAGGGTGCGCGCATGAACCTCTCTCGTCAACTTGGCCGGGCCTTCCTGTTCCTGATGGCCTTCATGGTGCTGTTCCCGCTCTTCTGGACCGCGCTCAACGCCTTCAAGGAAAATGCCGATATCCTGACGCGGACGCCGAAATTCGTCTTCACGCCGGTTATCGACAATGTGGTCTATGTGCTCAGCCGTGCGGCGGTGTTGCAGGCGCTGATCAATTCGCTGGTGATCTGCATCATTTCGGTGATCATCGGTGTCGTTCTGGGCCTGCCTGCGGCCTATGCCATCGCCCGCTATCCAAGCCGCCTCACGGATGAGCTGCAATTCTTCGTGCTCTCGCTGCGCTTCCTGCAACCGGTGGCCGTGGCCATTCCGCTGATGGTGATCTGGCTGGCCGTGCCGGGCTTTCAGCAGGTGCCAAAGGAAATCGAGGAAGCCGCGCGCGTCGATGGCTACGGGGCCTATGCCGTGTTCTTCCGCATCGCCCTGCCTGTGGCCGCGCGCACGCTGCCGATCATGGCCTCCGAGATGTCACAACTGGGCATGGATGTGCCCTGGGGCAACCTCAATGCCGCTGTCATCCTGCTCTCGATCCCGCCACTGCTGCTTCTGGGTCTGCTGAGCAGTTTCATGAATTCCCTGTTCTCGAGGAATAAACGTTAAGGAGGGGCGAAAATGCGCGCTCTGGTGCTGGAACAAAAAGGCAAGTTGCGGCTGCGCGATATTGACCTGCCCCGACAGATCTGGCCGGATGATGTCAGCATCCGCATTCACCTACAAGCTGCCCGATACTGTCAGTTTCGCCGAAGGCGCGATGGTTGAACCTTTCGCCGTGGGTATGCACGCGGCGACGAGAGCGCGGATCACGCCGGGGGATGTCGCGGTCGTGGTCGGTGCGGGCACGATCGGGATCATGGTCGCGCTGGCTGCTCTGGCGGGCGGGTGTGCAGGCTGAATCGGATGGCTGGGGCGCGGATGTGGTATTCGAAGCCAGCGGCGCCACACAGGAATTCGAGACCGTCATCAAGACGCTGCGCCCCGGTGGCGCGCTGGTTCTGGTGGGGCTGCCGCCCGGTCAGGTGCCGTTTGATGTCAACGCGGCCATCGCGCGCGAAATCCGTATCGAGACCGTGTATCGCTATGCGAATGTCTTTGATCGCGCGCTGGCCCTGATCGCTTCGGGCAAGGTCGATCTGAAGCCGCTTGTCACCGAGACCTTTGGTTTCGAGCAATCCATCGAAGCTTTCGAGCGCGCAGCTCAGGGGCGGCCCGCCGATATCAAGCTGCAGATCGTCCTGTCCCCGGAAGGAGTGTGAATCATGGCCGGAATAAGTTGCAGGCATATCAACAAATCCTATGGCGATCTGGAAGTGGTCGAGGATTCCAATCTGGAAGTCGCCGATCAGGAATTCATCGTCTTTCTGGGCCCTTCAGGCTGCGGCAAATCCACCATCCTGCGGGTGCTGGCAGGTCTTGAGGAAATCACCGGCGGCGATCTGCTGATCGGCGGCAGAAAGATGAACGACGCCGAGCCGGGGGATCGTGGGATCGCGATGGTGTTCCAGAATTACGCGCTCTATCCGCATATGACGATCAGGGACAATATCGCCTTCGGGTTGCGCCGTCTGAAAACGCCCGAGCCCGAGATTGACCAGCGTGTGGGCCATGTCACGGGCCTTCTGGGGCTTGAGCAGTATCTTGAGCGCAAGCCCACCGCGCTTTCGGGGGGACAACAACAGCGCGTTGCGATTGCGCGCGCGATGATCAAGTCGCCCGAAGTGTTTCTGTTTGACGAACCGCTCTCCAATCTCGATGCGAAACTGCGCGCGCATATGCGCGTCGAGATCGCGAGATTGCACAAGGATCTGAAAACGACATCTGCCTATGTCACCCATGACCAGATGGACGCGATGACCCTCGCGGACCGGATCGTGCTGCTGAACGGGGGCAGGATCGTGCAGATCGGCAGCCCGGAAGAGATCTACTCGACCCCTGCGACCCTGTTCGTGGCCGGGTTCGTTGGCACGCCTGCAATGAACTTCCTGCGACTGACAGCGCACCGCGAGGCGGCTGGCTGGAAACTACGTCGTGGCGGCATTGAACTTGGAATCACGGGCGAGGGCTTCGCGCTGCAGGACGGCGAGGACGTGGTATTCGGCTTGCGGCCTTCGCGCTTGCGCATCATGGGGATGATTCTGCAGGGCTCCGACTGTCCGGCACCGTAACCATGGTCGAATTTCATGGCGATTCTGTGCTTGCAAACTTCACGCTGCAGGGTGCCGAGATTTCGGTAATGGTGCCTGCTGCGCAGCGTCCCGCTGTAGGCGAGAGGGCAAGTCTTGGCTTTGCGGAAGAGGACATTCATCTGTTCAATGCCAGCAGCGAAAATAGCCTTCGGTTGTGACACCAGTCTCGCGGCAAGCGCTAGACGCAATCGCAGCGCTATTGTGGTGGCTTCAGACTAGCCCCGCATACTGGTGTTTTCAGGTGATAAGCCCCCTTGCGCCAAGCAGAGGCTTTCTGGCGTCAGGTCATGTGACAAGGTGATATGGCCTGATCCGGGTCGGTGTTGTTCATGAATAGGCCGTTAGCGGACCGCGCGTCCATGCTAGGCCGATCTGGGGCAGGGCGGTAAGGTTCATGCCCCTCAGTGGCTTTGTTCAAGCAGCGCTATATGCATCCGAAGTCAGGTAGATTGGTATTGTCTCTGTCAGCCCGATTGCGGAGCATTCTGGCTTGGATGTTTGAGTCGCGATCAGGTGAATTGGCCGATCATAGTTGCTTTGCAACATGCCAAGCGCCTCTCTTCCGGGGGTATCGTATAGTCAGTATTTGCCAAGTGCGTTCACCCTGTTGCCTTGCAGCTCTCCGAGATGTCGCGTTCAAGGTTCAAAACCATCAGGCCGAACAATCTTCGGTTCCAACATGGACGCATAGACGACGAAACTCTTCACTGTTATTTCCCACTATCGACCGAACCGAGGCGCGCTGGCTGTATGCTGGTAGTGCTGATGACTTAACAGCTGT
>SKRP01000198.1 GCA_007118445.1 Natronohydrobacter sp. | reverse complement strand
GAGGTTGGGTGAATTCTGCCTCTTCCTCTTCCAGAAAGCGCAGTAGCAGATCACCCTCGATCGGGTCGATCAGGCCAAGGCGACGTGCGACCTGCAGCCCGGTCCAGGCCGCCTGCCAGTCGCCGCGCCGCGCCATGCAGAAGATCTGCGCGGCCTGTCCTTCGGTCGCGCTGATCTGTCCGCTCATCTTGGCGCAGGCGCGGTCTTCCTCGCCCAGAAGCAGCGCAATTTCAAAAGCCCGCGACCGGAGCGCGGCGGTCTGGTCGGGCGCAGCCTCGATCAGCTGGCTGGCCTGTTCCAGCGCCCCCAGCGCGATCAGCCGGTCAATCCGCGCCAACAGCAATGCGCCGCGTGTCTGCAATGTCAGCCCATCAGGCGGGGCAAACTCCGCCATCAGCAGGCGCAGCCCCAGCCGCCCGGCGCTGGGCAGCGTGTCAGTCGGCAGCGTCTCGATTGCCGCGATGATGTCTTCGACAGGTGCAGCCCCCCAGAACTGGCGCGGCAGGCCGATGCGCTCGGCGGTGAACAGCCCGGCGCTGTCAGGCTCTGCCCCGCCCAGCGGCGCAACCGAGATGGTTTCGAAATGCGTCTCGGGCAGGACCGGCGCGGGCGCTTCGATCTGCGGCAGTGGCGGGTCCGGGGCGACGGCCGGAGGCGGCGGGGTGTTCAGCGCCTCCTGCAGCCAGTCAATGGCCGAGATCGGCCTGCCATCCTGTTGCGCCAGCCCCGCATTCGGGGCCAGAAGCACCAGCAGCGCGCAGAGATATGGCCCGACCGTGGTCACTGTGGTCAATTCACCTCCAGCATGACCGGGGTCTCGGTGGTGCTGCGCTCCGGGCTCAGGTCGCCGACAAAGGCATAGCCCACCACCGCCAGCGCGGCGAGCGCCACCAGCATCAGAATGAAACGAAAGATATAACGCATTGCAGCCTGCCTTTCTGGTGCCGTCCCCTTCTGCGCCCGCGCGGGGCCGGGGGTTTTCCGGTCGACAATGCCGCATTATCACGACAATAGACAGGGGGACCAATAAAACTTGTGCGCGCAGCAGGGCGGGGGGAGTGACGATAGGCATGAAACTGCACAAGACCGTGGTGCTGGTCGGGATGATGGGGGCGGGCAAGACTGCTGTCGGCAAAGAGCTTGCGCGGCTGCTTGCCGTTCCGTTTCGCGATTCGGATGAGGAAATCGTCGCCGCATCGCGCATGACCATCGCCGAGATTTTCGCCCGCGACGGCGAGGCGTTTTTCCGCGCGCGCGAGGCCGAGGTGATTGCGCGGCTGCTGCGCGGCACGCCTGCGATCCTGTCCGTGGGCGGGGGGGCCTATCTGAATGCTGACACGCGGGCGCTGATTTCGGATCTGGGCGTGGCGGTCTGGCTGAAGGCGGATCTGGACCTGCTCTGGTCGCGGGTGCGTCACAAGACCACGCGGCCCCTGCTGCAGACGGACGATCCGCGCCAGACGCTCTCGGACCTGCTGGATGCGCGCGCGCCGGTCTATGCGCTGGCGGATCTGGTGGTCCACTCGCAGCCGGGTTATTCGGTGATCGATATGGCGCGCGCAGTGATGGCAGAGCTGCAGACCCGCGCGGATGTGCTGGAAGGATCGAGCGAATGACAGGGATCGAGCGCGTGCATGTGCCATTGGGTGATCGCGCCTATGATGTGGTGATCGGGCAAGGGTTGCTGGCACAGGCAGGCGCGCTGGTGGGACCGCTGCTGCACCGCAAACAGGCCGCGATCCTGACTGAAACGCGGGTGGCTGGCTTGCATCTGCCGGCCCTGCAGGCGGGTTTGGCCGCATCGGGCATCGCGGCACAGTCCCATGCGCTTGCGCCGGGCGAGGCGACCAAGGGCTGGGCGGGCCTGAGCGAGGCGGTTGAATGGCTGCTCGACGCGAAGGTCGAGCGCCGCGATATCGTGATCGCGCTGGGCGGCGGGGTGATCGGCGATCTGGCCGGGTTTGCCGCCGCGATCCTGCGGCGCGGGGTGCGTTTCGTGCAGGTGCCAAGTTCGCTTCTGGCGCAGGTGGACAGTTCGGTCGGGGGCAAGACCGGGATCAACACGCGCCACGGCAAGAATCTGGTCGGCGCGTTTCACCAGCCCAGCCTTGTGCTGGCCGATATCGACCTGCTCGACAGCCTGCCTGCGCGCGATTTTCTGGCCGGATATGGCGAAGTGGTGAAATACGGACTGCTGGGCGATGCGGCTTTCTTCGAGTGGCTGGAGCGCAACGCCCCGGCCATGGCCCATGGCGACAAGGCGCTGCGCCAATATGCGGTGCGCCGCTCGGTCGAGATGAAAGCCGGGATCGTGGCGCGCGACGAAACCGAACAGGGTGAGCGGGCGCTGCTGAACCTCGGCCATACTTTCTGCCACGCGCTGGAGGCCGCGACGGGCTATTCGGACCGCCTGCTGCATGGCGAGGGGGTGGCGATCGGCTGCGCGCTGGCGTTTGAGCTGTCGGCGCGGATGGGGCTCTGCGCGCAGGAAACCCCCAGCCGGGTGCGCGCGCATCTCAAGCGCATGGGCATGGCCACGGATCTGCGCGATATTCCCGGCGAATTGCCAGGGCGCGATGCGCTGATCGACCTGATGGGGCAGGACAAGAAAGTTCAGGATGGCCGCCTGCGTTTCATCCTTGCGCGCGGGGTCGGGGACGCCTTTGTCTGCGATGATGTGCCGGGGGGGCTGTTGCAGGCGGTGCTTGACGACGCGCTGGCCGAGCGGCGCTGAACCGGGCAGACGGGAGCGGGCAGCGGCCACAGGCGGGCCGCCCTATTTCGGCCCGATTTCCGCTTATACTGGCGCGCTTGCATTTTTCAGCTTGCGAGCCCTGCCATGGAACAGGCGATAACCGAATTGCCCTTCACTGATCTGGCCCTGTCGGACATGACCATATTTGCAATCATTTTCGGTGCTGCAGGGCTGTTCCTGCTGGTGGCCTTCATCCGGATCTTCCTGCCGGAGCCGAAGATTTTCCCCAGACAGCGCCGGGATCCCATGTTCACCGTCGATACGCAGCTGGGCTATCATGGCGCTGGTTTCAGCCGCAGCGACAATGGCTGCGACGGTGGTGCCGACGGGGGCGGTGACTGAGCACGCCCGACCCCGCCCTGCGCTTAGAGCGTATAGCGTTCATTCGCATTCACGCCATACGCTCTAGCCTATTGTTTTCGCATGTCGAAAAGCTCGTAACCGGGAACCACTTCCGAGCGACATGCTCTAGACGCGCTCGACCGTCACCTTGCCCGCGTCAAAGGCCAGATAATCGCGCACGGCCTCTGCTTCCGGTG
>SKRP01000306.1 GCA_007118445.1 Natronohydrobacter sp. | reverse complement strand
CCTTGATATTGGTCCATTTGTGGTTCTTCAGCGCGGCAACCTGAATTTCATTGTCGAAATGGCCGATATTGCCGACAATCGCCATGTCCTTCATCTCGCGCATATGCTCGATGCGGATCACATCCTTGTTGCCGGTGGTGGTCACAAAAATATCGGCAGTCCTGACCACATCTTCCAGCGTCGTAACCTCGAACCCGTCCATCGCGGCCTGCAATGCGCAGATCGGGTCGATTTCCGTCACGATCACGCGCGCGCCTGCCCCCTTCAGACTGGCGGCAGAGCCCTTGCCGACATCGCCATAGCCACAGACGACCGCGACCTTGCCCGCCATCATCGTATCGGTCGCGCGGCGGATGCCATCGACGAGCGATTCCTTGCAGCCATATTTATTGTCGAATTTCGACTTGGTGACGGAGTCATTGACGTTGATCGCCGGGAAAGGCAGCTGGCCCGTCTTGTGCAGTTCATAGAGACGATGCACGCCGGTCGTGGTTTCTTCCGACACGCCCTTGATCGCATCCCGCGTCCTGGTGAACCAACCGGGGCTTTGCGCCATGCGCTTGAGGATCTGCGCCTTGATGACTTCTTCTTCCTCGGATTGCGGCACAGGGATGATGTCTTCCCCGGCTTCGGCCCGCGCACCCAGCAGCACATAGAGCGTCGCATCGCCCCCATCATCAAGGATCATGTTCGCGCCTTCAGGGAACATGAAAGAGCGGTCCAGATAATCCCAATGCTCGACCAGAGTCTGGCCCTTGATTGCGAAAACCGGCGTGCCGCCTGCCGCAATCGCCGCCGCCGCATGGTCCTGCGTCGAATAGATATTGCACGACGCCCAGCGCACATCAGCGCCCAGCGCGGTCAGGGTCTCGATCAGCACAGCGGTCTGGATGGTCATGTGCAGGCTGCCCACGATCCGCGCGCCTTTCAGCGGCTGCGCTGCGCCATATTCCGCGCGCAGCGCCATCAGACCGGGCATTTCGGTTTCGGCAATGTCCAGTTCTTTGCGGCCAAAATCTGCCAGCGTAATATCCTTGACGATGTAATCATCGGCCATCGGGAATCATTCCTTGCATGGGATCATTTGCGCTGCGACATAGCATCGGGCGGGCTCATCGGCAAGGCAGCGCCGGGTCGCAGGGAACCTGTGCGACTTGTGCCGCGTTTGCAGTTGTAGGCGCGCGGCCAATCTGCAATTGTCGAGCCATGTGGAGCAGAGACGCGCGCGTGCCAGTTGACCTAATCCAGTCCGCCATTTCCCGCGCCATCCTTTGGGTGGGTGCGACACTGATCCTGATAGCGGGCTTGACCCCGCAGCGCGCGGACGCGTTCGACCAGCTGGATTTTCGCGTCCAGGGCGGATCGCCCGCGCTGGAAACCGCGCTGAGTCGCTCGTCACTTCTGCAGGCTGCGAATGCCGAAGGCATCACCGATGCTTTCGAGGTCTACAGCATCGCACGGGCCGAATATGGTCAGCTGATCGGCATCTTTTATGAGCAGGGTTTTTACGCACCGGTGATTTCCGTCATGATAGACGGGCGCGAGGCCGCCGATATCTCGCCACTCAACCCGCCGGAAACGATTCGTCGCATCGAGGTCATCCTGACCGCTGGCCCGGCCTTTGCTTTCGGACGCACCGAGCTTGGCCCTGTGGCTGCGGATACGGAACTGCCCTCGGGTTTCGCCACGGGATCAACTGCGCGCTCGACCGTGATCCGTTCGGCCACAGCGCGCGCGGTCGAAGGCTGGCGCGATCAGGGCCATGCGCGCGCCGAACCCACGGATCAGCAGATCACTGCGCGCCATCCGGGCAACACGCTTGATGTCGCGGTCCAGATCGCACCGGGTCCGCGCCTGCGCTTCGGAGAGCTGCGCCCCGATGGTCAGGCCCGCACCCGTGCTGCGCGCATCGAGAAGATCGCCGGGCTGCCCACTGGCGATGTTTATTCCCCGCGCGAGATCCAGCGCGCTGCCGAAAGGCTGCGGCGAACAGGCACGTTTTCCTCTGTTGCCCTGCGCGACGCCGAGGAGGTCAATCCCGACGGCACGCTGGACATTAACGCAAGCCTTGTCGAGGCCCCCATGCGCCGGATCGGGGCCTCTATCGAATACGAAACCGAAAACGGCGGCCAGGTCGGTGCCTTCTGGCTGCATCGCAACCTGCTGGGCGGGGCTGAACGCTTCCGCATCGAGGGCATGATCGGCGGTATCGGTGGAAATCGCGGCAAGCTCGATTACAAACTGGCGCTCGAATATGCCCGCCCGGCTACCTTGACCCCGGACACCACGCTGAAATTCGGCACATTGATCGAAACCGAGAATGAACGCGATTTCGAGGCCCGCCGCCTGCGCTTCGATCTGGGGCTGGAGCATCGCTACAGCGATACATTGACCTTTGGCGGCGGCGTGGGCTTTCTGGCTGAGCGCGCGAATTTCGGCCCCGGCTTCGGGATCAGGCGGGATTACCGTCTGCTGCTGCTGCCGCTTCAGGCCACATGGGACCGCCGCGACAGTGACCGCAACCCGGCAAGCGGCTTCTACCTGCAAGGCGAGCTGACACCGTTTCTGGGTCTGCAGGGCACTGACAGCGGCGCGCGCGTAACAGCTGATACGCGTGCCTATCGCGGCTTTGGCGCAGGGGACCGCTTCGTGCTGGCCGGACGCGCGCAGATCGGGGCGATCCTGGGCGCAGAGATTGACAGCACGCCCCGCGACTTTCTGTTCTATTCGGGCGGTGGCGGGACCGTGCGGGGTCAGCCCTTCCGCGCGCTCGGGGTGGAAGTCGGCGGTGTTCGCTCCGGGGGCAAGGGCTTTGCCGCGCTGTCAGGCGAAATGCGGATGCGCGCCACGGACACGATCGGCCTCGTGGCGTTTGCCGATGCGGGCTATGTGTCGGAGGGGACGTTTTCAGGCCCGTCAGACTGGCATGCCGGGGCCGGGCTGGGCCTGCGTTATGACACGCCCATCGGCCCCTTGCGGCTGGATGTCGGCTACCCGGTTGCAGGCAGTACAGGGCGGGGCTTTCAGCTTTATCTCGGGATCGGGCAGGCGTTCTGATGCGTGCCTTGACAATCATATCCGCTGCCATCCTTGGTCTGGCGCTGCTCTGGGCCCCTGTCGCGCAGGCGCAGGAAGGTGAAGGGCTGCTGCCGCGCGCAGGCGAATCCGATGTGGGCTATCTGACGCGACTCTTGCAGGACAGCCTGTCGGGGGCAGGGCGTGACGTGCGGATCGGCGGCTTTCGCGGTGCGTTGTCCTCGCGCGCCACATTCGAGCAGATGTCGATCGAGGATGATGAGGGCGTCTGGCTGCTGATCGAGGATGCAGCACTGCAATGGAACCGCTCGGCCCTGTTCCAGCGGCGAATCGAGATTGCCGAGCTATCCGCTCGCCGTGTGACTGTGTTGCGCGCCCCTGTGGGCGAGGAAGATGACAGCAGTGACGAGCTTTTCACCCTGCCGCGTTTCGAGCTGCCGGAATTGCCGGTCTCTGTCAATCTGGGTCAGATGCAGATCGATGAGGTGATTCTCGGCGCGGATTTACTGGGCCAGGAGCTGCGCGCGACTGTACAGGGCAATGCCAGACTGGCCAGAGGTGACGGCAATGCCAGTCTGCGGATCGAACGTATCGACGAAATCGAGGGTCTGATCCGGCTGGAGGGGGCGTTTTCAAATGCTACCCGTGTCCTTGCGCTTGATCTGGCCGTCGAGGAAGCCGCAGGCGGGATCGCCGTGTCGCTGCTTGACATCCCGGATGCACCCGCTGCGGCCCTGACCATCGCGGGCGAGGGACCGATATCGGATTTCACGGCAGATATCGCTCTGGCCACAGACGGTGCGCCGCGCGTCGCAGGCGAGTTTCAGTTCCAGACCACGCAACCCGATGTTGCCCAGGCGGTCCGGCTGGATCTCAGTGGTGATCTGCGCCCGCTGCTGGATGCAGATTTCCATCCGTTTTTTGGCCCTCAAAGCCGTTTGCGCACACAGGCGCGGCGGTTCGAGGACGGTCGGTTGTGGCTCGACGATCTGGATATCGAGACGCAGAAACTGGGGCTCAGCGGGCGTTTCTATCTGGGCGTGGACGGGTTGCCCGAGCTGATCGACCTGCGCGGACGTGTCGAGGATCCGGCGGGCGCACGCGTGCTTCTGCCGGTCGGAGGCGCGCGCACCAGCATCGAGAGCGCCAATCTGCGGCTTGGGTTCGATGCCTCGGAAAATGAGGACTGGGAGCTGGTCCTTGATCTGCTGGGTTTCGACAACAAGGATTTCGCGGTCGAAAGCCTGTTCGTGAACGGGATCGGGCGGATCAGCTCGGAAGGCTTCGGCGAAGATATCGACGTGATCGACGCGCTGATCGACTTCTCGGCGCTGGGCCTGGCCGCAGCGGATCCCGGGCTGCAGGACGCGCTGGGCAATTCGGTCTCCGGCTCGGTGTCGCTGATCTGGCGCGAGGGGCGGCCTCTGCTGCTGCCCGGTTTCCTGTTAGAGGGCCGCGATTACGCGCTCAATGGCCGCGCGCGGCTGGATGAGGGCGTCGTCTTTGCCAATGCGCGGGGCGATTTCCGCGATATCTCGCGCCTGTCCACGCTGGCCGGGCGTCCGCTCTCGGGCGCAGTGCGCGCGCAGCTTGATGCGACGGTCGGGCCAGAGCGCGACCGTTTCATGATCGCTGCTGAAATCTCGGGGCAGGACATGACCCTTGATCAGTCGGAACTGGACGCGCTTTTATCCGGGCGCAGCCAGATCACGATTGATGCGCATGGCGCGGATGGCACGATAGAGCTGCGCCGTCTGCAGGCCGAGGCCCGCACCCTGCGCAGCGATCTGCGCGGCACCATCACCGAAAATGATATCGACCTGCGCGGCGAGGTCGATTTCGCGGATATCTCGGTTCTGGGCGGCGATTTCGGCGGTGCGCTCGATGCTCAGGTCGCGCTGCGCGGCCCGCGCGAGGCCGAACGGCTGACGCTCGAGGCCATGGCGCGCGACCTGACTGTCGGGCAGGCCGATGCGAACCGCCTGCTGCGCGGCGAGACACGGCTGGCGCTGGACGGGCAGCGCGATGGCGCGGCTTTTGATCTGACCAGTCTCAGCCTGTCCAACAGCGCGATCGAGGCCAGCGCCGAAGGGCGGTTTGACCCTGGTGCCTCGCGGCTCGCGCTGCAGGCCAGCCTGCCAAATCTGGCGGCGATCCGTCCCGGTTTCGGCGGGCGCATCACTGCCGAGGCCAGCCTGCGCGAAGAGGGTGAGGCACGGCATGTCACGCTCGATGCTGTGGCCAATAACCTGCGCCTTGGTGCGGCAGCGGCGGACAACCTGCTGGCCGGCACCCACCGGCTGAACGCAAGAGTGACACAGCGCCCCGATGAGATATTGCTGGAATCGCTGGAACTGGCCGGGTCACAGTTGAACGGCACGGTCACCGGGCGCATCACCGAGGGCCGCCCGGATTTGCAGATCGACGCGCGGCTGAACAATCTGGCTGTGCTGGTGCCGGGGATCACCGGGGCGGTCACGCTGTCGGGCAGCGCGCGCGACACGGGCGGGGCCTATGCGCTCGATCTCGGGATCACGGGCCCGGCCAGCCTGAATGCGCAGGTCAGTGGCAGTGTCGCCACCGATCTGACCGGGGCGCTGCGCGCGACCGGCGGCACCGATCTGGCCTTGATCAACCCCCGGCTGGAGCCGAACTCGATTCAGGGGCCTGCGCGTTTCGACGTGGCCCTCAATGGCCCCTTGGCGCTGTCATCCCTCCGGGGCACGGCCGAGGTGACAGGGGCCACGCTGGTGCTGCCGCGCAACAATCTGCGCATAACCGATATTGCCGCCACAGCGCAGCTTGAAGGCCCGCGCAGCACAATCAGCGTGCGCGGCAATTCCGCGTCGGGCGGCAGTGTCGGGCTGGACGGGACGGTCACGCTCGGGGATTTGGTCATGGCGGATTTGCGCGCCAGCCTGAATGCTCTGCGCATCATCAATCCGCAATTGTTTGAAACCGAGGTTTCCGGCGATCTGGCCATCACCGGCGCGCTGAATGGCGACCGGGACATCACCGGCGCATTGTCGCTGGGGCGCACCGAGATTCGTATCCCGCGCGTGGGTCTGGCCAGCCGCGGCTTCATCCCGCCCAATATCATCCATCAGGGCGACAGCGCAGACGCGCGCGCGACGCGCGGCCGGGCCGGGATTTTTGCCGGTGAAACCTTTGGCCGCACCCCCAACCCGCCCCGGCTGGACCTGAGCATCGACGCGCCCGCGCGCATCTTCCTGCGTGGGCGCGGGCTGGATGCGGAACTCGGCGGCACGCTGCGCCTGACCGGCACCACAGCCGATGTCATCCCCATCGGCCAGTTCGGTCTGATCCGGGGGCGGCTGGATCTGCTGGGCAACCGTTTCACCCTGAATGAAGGCTTTGCCAGTCTCGAAGGCGATTTCGTGCCCTATGTGCGGCTGATCGCCTCGACCGAACGCAGCGGCGTCACGGCCCGGATCGTGCTGGAGGGCCGCGCCGATTCGCCCGAGATCCGCTTCGAATCGACCCCGGAACTGCCGCAGGAAGAGGTCGTCTCGCTGCTGCTCTTCGGGCGCGGCTTCGAGTCGCTGTCGCTGTTTCAGGCGGCGCAGCTGGCCTCTTCGCTGGCCACACTATCGGGTCGCAGCGAAGGCGTGCTTGAGCGGTTGCGGCAGAATGTCGGGCTGGACGATCTCGATGTCCGCACCGACGAGGATGGGGAAACCGCCATCCGTCTGGGTCGCTATCTGACCGAGAATATCTATACCGATGTCGAGGTCAGCCCGCAGGGGCGCAGCGAAGTGTCGATCAATATTGACCTGACGCCGGCGCTCAGTGCGCGTGGGCGGGTCGATAATGAAGGGCGCGCCAGTGTTGGCCTGTTCTTCGAACGTGACTATTGAAGAGGGCGCGATGATCCGTATCGACCAGGCAGATAGCCTGTGGACTCTGACACTTGATCGACCAGACAAGGCCAATTCGCTGACAAGCGCGATGCTGCAAGACCTGTGCCGCGCGGTCGATGCGGCCCGCGCCGCCAAGGCCCGCGCGCTGATCCTGACCGGGACCGGGCGTGTGTTCAGCGCCGGGGCCGATCTGGAGGAAGCCCGCGCGGGGCTTGCGACCTCGCCGCTCTGGGAAGAGCTGTCAGGGCGGATCGCAAGCGCCGAGGATTGCCTGACCATCGCCGCGCTGAACGGCACGCTGGCGGGGGGCGCGTTCGGCATGGCGCTGGCCTGCGATCTGCGGATTGCCGTGCCTGGGGCCAGGTTCTTCTATCCGGTGATGAAACTGGGCTTCCTGCCGCAGCCCTCTGACCCCGGACGCTTGGCCGCGCTGGTCGGGCCCGCGCGGGCCAAGCTGGTGCTGATGGCAGGCGCGAAGGTCACGACGGATGAGGCATTGGCCTGGGGGCTGGTCGACCGCGTGGTCGCCCCCGATGCGTTGCTGTCGCACGCGCAGGAGCTCTGTGCCGACCCGCTGGGCGCGGAATTGACCCATGTGACTGCGATCAAACGCCTCATTGCGTGATCTGAGCCTTTGCCCGGATCGCGTGCCGATGTATCACCGTAAGCGATGAGAAGCACCGTCCGCGCCTATATGACTGTCCTGCTGGCCATCATGGTGGCGGCCTCGGGCATCGGTCATGCGCAGGCGCGGCATCAGGCCCATGGTGCGACCACGCTGGTCATCTGCACAGGTTACGGGCTTGTCACGGTCACGATCGACAACGATGGCAACCCGGTCGAACATACGCTGCCCTGCCCGGATTGCACTCTGGCGCAAGGCGCTCTGCTGGCCGATCCTGCCACGCTGCTCCTGCCGGATCTCTGCGCGCGTGACACGGTCCTGCTGCGCGCAAGCTGGTCCGATCCCAGTGCCGCCGGGGTCTGGCATCAAAGCCGCGCACCCCCGCGCGCCTTGCGTGAACTGCACCACAGGACCACAACCACATTCAGGGATAGAAAAGATGACACGTCTTGCACTTCCGGCAGCGCTGGCTGCCTTTGCCGCCATGCCTGCGCTTGCCTGTGACGGGCTTCATGTCGAGGGCGCCTATGCCCGTGCCTCGACCGCCATGTCGCAATCCGGCGCGGCTTTCATGCAGCTTGTGAACCACGGCGACAGCGATTGCCGCATGGTCGCGGCGCGTTCTGATGTTGCAGAGCGCATTGAGCTGCACACACATATCGAGGACGAGGCCGGCGTCATGCGCATGGTCGAGGTCGAAGAGGGTTTTGCCATCCCCGCAGAGGGACGGCATGATCTGGCCCGCGGTGGCGATCATGTCATGTTTCTTGGCCTGACCCGCGCGCTCGCGCATGGCGATGAAATCCAGCTGACGCTGGTCTTCGAGGATGGCGCGGAACTGGGCCTTACTGTCCCGGTCGATCTGGAGCGGATGCCGGATCACGGCCATGATCATTCGCACGACCATTCGCACGACCATTCGCACGGGCACAGCCACGACTGATCCTGCGCTGCGCGGGCCGGGGGCTGGACAGCCTTCCGGCCCGAAAGATAGCGTCGGCATGTCGGTAGAACTGGTTCAGAACCAGGGGGAAAAGATGCGCATTCTGTTCGTCTGTCTTGGCAATATCTGCCGCTCGCCCAGTGCAGAGGGCGTGCTGCGCCAACTGGCCGACCGCGCCGGGCTGGATGTCACGATTGATAGCGCCGGGACCAGTGACTGGCATATTGGCGCGCCGCCTGACAGGCGCGCAATCCGGGCCGCAAAGCTGCGCGGCTATGATCTTGCGGCGCTGCGTGGCCGTCAGTTCACAGCGGAAGATTTCGACAGGTTTGATCTGATCCTTGCGATGGATCGCAAGAACCTGCGCGCCATCGAAGCCCTGCGCCCGGCTGGCAATAACGCGTCTGCAAAGCTGTTTCTCGACCTGATCGCCCAGACCGGATCAGATGTGCCCGACCCGTATTACGATGACAGTTTCGAGCGCATGCTAGACCTGATCGAGGCCGCGTCAGCAGCCCTTGTCACGCAGATCGCGCATAAAAAAGAGCGCCACCCGGACCCGGATGGCGCCCCCTGATCGCGTAATCTGCGTATCGATCAGCGCGCGCATGCCTGTTCGGCGGCAGCCCCGAAAGCGCGGTAGCGTGCCCAGAAAGCGTTGTCGCGATCACTTTTGGACATGCGCACATCCTGTGCAAGCTGCGGGTCACGGAAGAACCGCGCGGCGCGGCGTTGTTCCGAGCGCGTCAGGGTGCGCTGCGCGACCGACCCGATGCAACGGCACATCGCGCGCGTGGCTTGCTGACGGTCCGACCGCAGGCAGGCATTCTCGATTGGCCCTGCGCTGACGATCGCAGGCGCGAGTGGGGCCATCAGAATGGCCAGGCTTGACGCAATGAGTATCTTTCGCATGTGTCCCTCTCAGGTTACTGATCCTGTCGCGCAGCCTATGGCTCTGATGGCCTTCCGGTTCGGACAGCAACGCGACCTGCCTCTTCTTATGCGAAAAGTTTATCAGAAATTGTTACCAACGCGCCAATAGTTTCATTGGCTTGGGACGATCTGCCTCATGCTGGAAAAAGGCATGATGCATATCTTGAGGACACCTTGAGTCCAGCCACCAGAGATGGAGCCGTCTCTGAGCGGATTTCCGCGCATATGCCTGCCTATGCTGCCAGCTCGACCGCTGCGACGATATTCCCCGAGAGAATCACAAAGCGCCCGGTGATGCATGTCCCCGCTGTGAGGCCCGGAAGCTCTGGCCGGATCGTTGCATCAAAGCGCCCTGCATGCAAATCCACCTCGAGCGCAACATCGTGAAATTCCAACATCGTCCGGCTGATCTGATACTGCGCTTTGTAGATCGCTTCTTTCGCGCAGAAAATCAATTTCGCGAAGTGACCGCGTTGCGAAGGGCCAAGACTGGCCAGCCAGTTCATTTCCTCCGGGCAGCAGATTTCGGGCCAGAGCGCGGGTTCCAGCGGTGCAGTGGGTTCCAGGTCCAGTCCCAGCGCGGCGATATCGGGCGCATCCGTCACCACGGCCAGACAATCGCGCGCGGAATGCGTGATCGACCCGGTCAGCCCCGGTGGCCAGACCGGCGCGCGATCCTCGCCCTGCAGCACCGGGCGCGGCACATGGCCCAGCATCTCCATCGCTGCGCGCGCAGCCGCGCGACCGGCGCCGAATTCACGGGCGCGCGCGGCGGTCACCTGTTCGATGACCAGCACCTCATCCCCCATCAGCCGCGGCATGGGCGCGCGCGGGTCGCTCCAGGCCATGGCGACACGGTTCGAAAACAGTGGCCGTGCGAATTCCGAGAAATCGAATTTCTGCTGGATCATCTGCGTCCCATCCTCTGCTCGCGCATCGCCCGTCGCCGGGCCATGGCATCCATGCGCGATTCTATGGCCGGGGCAGGGGTGGTCTGGTCAGTGGCGGCCCGCGCCTGCGCCAGCTTCGCCACCGGGGCCGAGGACACAGGGCGTTGCCTGCTGTCGAGATGCCGCACCAGATCCCCCAGTACCGGGAAGCGGAACACATCGGTGATCGATACACCGGGCAGGTTGAGCCGCGCGCGGATTTCGCGATGCGCCTGCACGGCCAGCAGTGAATGACCGCCCAGTTTGAAGAAATCATCCGATGGCCCGACCTGCGCCAGCCCCAGAACATCGCACCAGATTTGCGACAATTGGCCCAGCGTATCGCCACTGGTTTCTGCTGTAATTGGCGCGGCCTGCGGCACCCGGCTGACCTGCGGCGCAGGCAGGGCTTTGCGGTCGATCTTCCTGTTGGGCGTGAGCGGAAATTCCGCGACCGGCACCAGCACTGCAGGAAGCATATGGGCAGGCAGGCTCTGGGCCAGGGCTGTGCGCAGATCGCCTGCAGGATTGCCCATATAATAGCCCACCAGACGCTGATCGCCGGGCTGGTCCTCGCGCGCGATGACCACGGCCTGCGTGATCCCCGGTTGCGCTTCCAACGCCGCCTCGATCTCGCCCAGTTCGATCCGGTGGCCGCGGATTTTCACCTGATGATCGACCCGGCCCAGGAAATCGATGCCCCCTTGCGCATTACGCCGCACCAGATCGCCAGTGCGATACAGCTGCCCCGGCCCGAACGGGTTTTCGATGAAGCGCTCAGCCGTCAGGTCCGGGCGGTTCCAATACCCGCGCGTCACGCTATCGCCACCGATCAGCAATTCGCCCTCGATGCCCACAGGCTGTTCACGCAGATCCTCGCCCACGACATGCAGCGTGGTATTGGCAATCGGCGTGCCGATCCCGACCGTCCCGGCCCCGCCTTTCGACAGGCAGGTCGATGACCAGATTGTCGTCTCGGTCGGGCCATACATGTTCTGCACCGGATGCCCGGTCAGCCCGGCGATATCCTGTGCAAGCGTGCCCGGCAGTGCTTCGCCGCCCAGCATGACATGCGGCACGCGGGCCAGTGCGGTGCGCGCCTCGTCATTCATGCACAGCATCCGCGCCATGGAGGGGGTGCACTGGAAATGCGTGACCTTGTGGCGCAGGATCTGGGCGGCAATCGAGAAATCATCCTCGGGCAGATCAATCCCTGCATTCGACCGCCGCACCACTTCAGCCAGCGGATACAGCCCTTCCAGCACCTGTTCCGTGGCGATGCCATAATCCACCAGACAAGCGACTTCATTCACCCCGATGGCTTTCAACTGCTCGACCCGCTCCAGACAATCCTCGACTGTGCCGAACAGGCCCGAATCCTCGAAATAGCGGTTGAACGCGTAGTCCAGGATCCCGTCCACCTCGTCCTGGCTCAGCGTCGAGAGGTCGATATCCATCGGGTTCTTCGCGCCCTCTGGCCGTTTGAAGGCCGGAAAGGCCCAGGCATATTGCTTGACCAGCGCGGCGGCGGCCATGAGGTAGCTTTTCATCGGCCCGCGCGCCACTTCGCGGGCATGTTCGCGGTCGCGCGCCACGAATGTATGCAGCATCAGCGTGACGGTGAAATCCGCCGGATCGCGCCCGCTCTCGCGCAGGGCCTCATGGTAAATCTGTATTTTCTCGGCCACTTCCGCAACCGACTGGCCCAGAAGATG
>SKRP01000268.1 GCA_007118445.1 Natronohydrobacter sp. | reverse complement strand
GTTCACGTCAGTTGTCCTTGGACACCTGCGTGAATTCCAGATCGACCGGGGTTGCCCGGCCGAAAATCGACACCATCACCTTCAGGCGGCTGGCCGCGTCATCCACTTCCTCGACCACGCCCGAGAAACCCTCGAAGGGACCATCCGTGACCTTGACCTGCTCGCCGATCTCGAAATGGATGAGCGTGCGCGGGGCTTCCTCGCCTTCCTGCACGCGGTTGAGGATCGCGTTGACCTCGTCATCGCGCATCGGCATCGGCTTGCCCTGGCTACCCAGAAACCCGGTCACGCGGTTGATCGAATTGATCAGGTGATAGGCTTTCGCGCTCATTTCCATGCGCACCAGCACATAGCCGGGCATGAAACGCCGCTCGGAGGTGACTTTCTTGCCGCGCCGGACCTCGATCACTTCCTCGGTCGGCACCAGCACTTCCTCGATCTGCTCTTCCAGACCACCCTCGGCCACGGCCGTGCGAATGGCCTCGGCCACTTTCTTCTCGAAATTCGACAGAACGCTTACCGAATACCAGCGCTTGGCCATGTCTTTCCACTTTCTGTTCATTCCCCGGCCTGTCAATCTGCCGGGTCTGACAGGGCTGTGCTGTCAGAAGATCAAAACAAACAGCGCACCGAGTCGGTGCGCTTTGAGCGGTGCATTACCGCGCTGTCAGGCGGTTTTCAACCCCTGCCGGAAAGACCCGGCGCGCTTAGTTGAAGAAACCCAGCAAGGCCACCAGCCCCGAGCGGATCGCCAGATCGACAAGAAAGAAGAAAATCGCGGTCAGCGTTGCCATGACCAGCACCATGATCGTGGTCATCAGCACTTCGCGCCGTGTCGGCCAGGTGACCTTGGCGGTCTCGGCGCGCACCTGCTGCATGAACTGGAACGGATTGGTCTTGGCCATTACGCAACTCCTATCGCTTGGCCCCGACATACGCAGCCCCCTGCCCGGTTTCAAGCGTGATTCCGCGCAGCGGCAGGAAACCGCCCGGCTCAGGGTGTCAGACAGGTCACATGGGCGCTTTGCGCGAGCTGCGCCCAATCCGCCTGATAGCGGTGGCGCGCCTCGGACAGCTGATCTGCGGCGAAGGGTTGCGGGCCGGGCCGGTCTGCCCCTTTCGGGAAACGCCGCATCGCCTTGCGCATGGCGCGGCTGGGTTTCAGTTCGGGTTCGCGCGCCATGATCCGGGGCAATGCGGCAATCGCACGGGCAGAGGGTCCGGTCAGATAGCGCCGCCCCCCGCGCGGCGCGGGCAGCGGCTGCAATTCCATCCCCCCGAGCCCGAGAAAGCGGGCGGGCAGATGCGCTGCCAGCGCCCCGTAATCCTCGTGACGCCACAGGACCACATGGCGGACAGGCTCGAGCGCCAGCACCCGCCCCACCATCTCGGACCAACGCAGGTCCAGCGGCGAGAGCCCGGCGCAGAAGCGCTCGAAACTGACAGGCCGTCCGGCGAGAAACTGATGCCCCCAGCCCGAGACC
Organism: Natronohydrobacter sp.; assembly: GCA_007118445.1. Taxonomy (GTDB): domain Bacteria; phylum Pseudomonadota; class Alphaproteobacteria; order Rhodobacterales; family Rhodobacteraceae; genus Roseinatronobacter. The sequence goes on along the minus strand of SKRP01000268.1, from coordinate 10,599 downwards.
AGCCAGTCCAGCGGATTGCGGATGCACAGCGCCAGCGTCACGCCCTGCAGCCCGAGCGCCACACAGGTCGCGGCCAGCCGCATTTCTGCCCCCGGATAGAGCTGCGCCCCCGCCACCATGGCAGGCGGGCGCGGACTGCCCAGCATGTTTTCATCTGACACGAGCAGATGCTGCCCGGCCCGGATTTCGCCCTGCAAGGCCCGGCGCAGATGCCGCCCGCGCCAGCGCATCACCATGTGGCTGTCATGCAGCGCGGGCAGCTTCAGCGCATGGCGCAGCGTATCGGGTCCGAACCAGGCGCAACCCGAGGCGCGCAACAGGTCGCGATTGGCCGAACAGAGCGCCTGAAAATGGGTGCTGGCGGTCTTGTGCGCGCCGATATGCAGCACGACCGCAGGCGCGCTGGCAGGGGCAGAGGGATCCGTGCCGTCAGGCGTCATATCATTGCTCTGCCTTCAAATGCTGGTCCCCGATCACGAGGGGGCGGCGCCGTCAATGCCACGAACAAGATTCAGCAAACGCCGGAACTCTTGGTCATCGGATGCCTGTTTCCAGAAATTGATGAACCGGCAGACGATCTGCAGATTATCCGGTTCATAATGTCCGCTGCTGTCGATGCGATCAAGCGAGGCCAGCATGTTCTCGTCGGAATGCGCGCCCCGGAATTGCAGCGGCAAGCCGGTGATCGCGCAGCAATTGCCCTGCACCCTGAGCAAGTCGCGCAAGAGCTTGTCCAGTTGCGCATCGGTCATGCGCAATTCCTTGTTCTTCACCCTGGTCGCCACCACCTGCCCGTTCGCGTTGAAGACGGTCTTGCCCACATTATGCTTGATCTCGGCAATCGATTTTTCGCGCGCCCCGAGATACCGCTCGCTGGCTTTTGCGCCCTTTTCAAGCTTCCCGTTCGCGTCCATTTCCAACAGGGTCGAGAAAACCCACAGCAGCGAATGCGCATCGATCAGCCGGACGTTGTCCAGTCCGGCAGCCTGCGCGATCGGCTGGCGCAGGGCGTCAAGAATGCTGTTGAATGTCATGTAATTCGACCAGGAACAGTTTCTGCGGGTCCGGAAACCGAACCCCATCTCGCCCAGCACGCGGTCAAAGCCTGTGGGCTGGATCGGCATGAAGCGGTCCATGTCCTTGAGAAAGAACAGATAGGCCATCAGCGGGTATTTTGTCCCTGTCGCGGCGCTCAGCGCCTCGAAAATGCCGGCCTCATCGCAATCCCCGCGATAGAGGTCGAACACAAGCCCCTCCAGCGCGGCGCGGCCTGTGCCCGTCGTTGCGGCCTCGATAAAGGCGCGGTGGTCGCGATTGGCATGACCAAAGCGGTTTTGCCAGAACACCATGTTGTTGGTCAGATCGCCATGGGTCGCCTGAATCTCGATGGCGGCAATCACCTTGTCGATGATCGTGCCCGACCCGATCTGATCGGGGGTCCAGCTGTCAGCCTGCAGCCGCGCGCGCGCGACATCGCGGACCCGTGGCTTGTAGCTTTCCCATGCGGCAATGAAGCCTTCGTCAAAGCTGGTGAAAGGTTGGTCAAAGCGCGTGGCAAGATCCTGAAACCGGGCAAAGGCGGCAGGGACATCGATGCCGTCCAGCAAAGCCGTGTCAGCAAGGCGCGCGCTGGCCGGAGCGCCACGCGGCGCGCGTTCGGGCGTGTTCGGGGATAGGGTCATTCAGCGGTCTCCGAAATTTCCTGCAAGAACGGCAACGCCTGCTGCGGGGCGGGCCTTGCGATGCTGCGTATCATCCAGAATGAAAATGGCAAAAAATAGTCATAGGCGCGCAGCGATGGCGCTAAAGGTGATGGACCTTGGGCGCGCGCTTGCAGCTTGCCTGCGCGATCTCGACGACATGGCGGTGATGGGTCAGGTAGATGGCCTGCCCGCTCTGGCCGATCCGTTCCATCAGCTGACAGGCCGCGCGGGTGCGTTCCTCGTCGAAGGTCTCGAAAATATCGTCGCAGAAGAAGGGCAAACGCACCCCCTGCGCGACCAGTTGCTCATAGGCCGCCGCCCGCAAGGCCAGATAGAGCTGGAAGCGCGTGCCCTTGGACAGATCGCCCACCTGCTTCGCCCCGCCCTCTGCCGTGATCACCTGCAGCACCTCTGACGCCCCGTCCTGCACGCTGTTCAGCCGCGTATAGGCACCATGCGTCAGATCCGCGAAGGCGCGCTCGGTCGCCTCCATCATCGCGCCGCGATGGCTGTCGCGGTAGCGCCGGATCGCCTCATCCGCAAGCCGCAGCCCGAAATCGCGCGCAAGATAGTCGAGAAGTGCCGCCTCGATCTGCAATTCGAGCGCTGCCTTGTGCTGAACCAGCGCCGCGATATCCGCGTCGCCCGTCACGGCAGCCAGATCGCGGGCCGCATGGGTCCGGGCCTCAGTGGCCGCCGACAGGGCCTGTTCTGCGCGGGCGATATCGGCCTCCAGCCCGCCCGCCTCGGCCTCGAGCGCGGCCAGCGTGGCATCGCCCAGCAGCGCGCGGGCGGCATCAAGATCCGCAACGCCGAGATCGGACAGAATGGCGTTTTCCAGTTCCGTGATCCGCGCGCGCTGCGCGATCGCCTCGCGGGCGCGGCCCAGGGTCTGGCGCAGCGCGTCCAGCGTGGCGGTCGGGGCGCTGGCCGGAAACAGGCGGCCGATCTCCTGCACCTGTCGGGCGATGTCATCGAGCGCCCGCTGCGTCGCATCGCGGGCCTCGGTCTTCCCGGCGATGGCCGTGGCAAGCTGGTCGTGCCGCGCCTGCGCATCCTGCGCGTCCTGCGCTATCTCGCGCAGGGTTGCGAAACTTTCGAGCGGGTCGGGCGCGGGGGTCACCCCATGTTGCGCGGCGAGCCCGGCCATGGCGTCGGAGAAATGCTGCTGGTCGGCCTCCATTGTCGTGATCCGGTGTTCGGCGTCCACGCGCAGATTGTCCTGTTCGCGCAACGCCCGCAACGGCTCGAGACTGGCCTCCAGCACATCCGGGTCGAGCGCCCCGGCGAAGCACTCGGCAACGCGCGCGCGCCAATTCTCCTGCGCCATCTGCAAATCCGCGTCCAGCGATGCCAGCTTCGCCCGCCTGCGATCCAGATCCCGCTCCAGTTGCGCGCGCGTCGCCTCGGCAGTGGATTCGCGCGCGGCTTGCGCGCGTTCGCGCGCGGCGAGGTCGCGGGCCGCTGCCAGCGCGCCCTCGAAATCCGGGTCCTCAAGCCCGATGAAGGGCCGCAGCGCCGCCAGCAACCGCGCGGCCCGTTCAAGGGTCGCGCCATCGCGCAGGACCAGCCGGTCCAGCCGATGCGCGGCCTTTGCCGCAGTAGCGTGGCGCGCGACCCAGTCCGGCAACCCGGCCGGGGTAAGACTGTCCAGACCCAGCGCCCCGGCAATCCCTGCCACCCGTGCCTCGATGTCGCTCAGGGCGGCGGCGCTGGCTTCGCACCGCTTTTCGGCCTGCGCCGCGCGGGTCTGCGCCTCGACCAGTGCGCGCGCGATCTCGCGCAACTGGCCCAGTTCGCGGGCGGCAGCGAGGCGGGCATCCCCCAGCGTGTCAAGCTGCGTCATGGCCGCGTGAAACGCATCAGCGGTGGCCGCGTTGAGCGCGGCGCGGTGCTCGCGCCAAAGCGCGTCACGGTGGTCGCGCGCCGCATTTGCCTGCGCATCAGGGACGAGCCCGGCGCGGGCGCTGAGCGCATCATGCTGGGCCTGCTGCGCCTCGGCCTCGGACAGGAACCCGTCGCGCTCGGCCCGCGCCTGCGCAAGCTGCGCTGTGGCGTCGACATGTTGCCTGGCCAGCGCCTGCGCTGTGGCCGCATCAACCGGGCAATCCGGCAGAGTGGCAAAAACGGTGCTGCCCTGACCGAGCGCGGCAAGCGCCTCGGCCAGCGCGTCCCGGGCGGCGTCCCGGGCCTGCTGCGCAGCGGCGACAGCAGGGGCGAGGCGGTCCACGTCATGGCGCGCCAGCAGATCAGCCACACCCGACGGGGCGATGGCATCCGCGCGCAGGCTTTCCAGCGCTTCGGTGGCCTCGGTCACGCGCGCCTGCAAACCCGCGACTTCTGCGGCCTCGGCGTCGCGCGCGCTGCGGGCCGTGCGCAGCGCATCGCGCGCAGTTTCCAGCGCGGTGATCCCGGCAGCACCCAGGACCAGCGCCTGCGGGTCGGTGCCCTCGGGCGCGGCCAGATCGCGGGCGGCGCGGTGCATCTGCTCGGACGCAGCGTCCCACGCGCGGCGCCGCTTGGGCAGGTCGCTCTGCGCCGCGACATGGCGGCTGCGCGCGTCGTCGAGATCGTCCAGCGCCCCGGCCAGCGTCAGCCGCGCGGGCGCCAGCACGATTTCAGCAAGCTGCGCCTCGGCCTCGGCGATCTCGCGATCAAGGCGCTTCACCTCGGCCTGCGCAGTGGCCTGCCGGGTCTGCAGGGTCACCAGCGTCTCGGGGTCGAGGTCAAGGCAGCGGGGATAGTCCTCTAGCCCGACAAGTGCGGCGCACAAGCGGTCGCGCGTTTGCAGATCGGGCAGCGCGCGGCGCTGCGCCTCGACCTGCGCCTTGCGGGCATGCAGCGCGTCGCGCGCCTCGCGTGCTGCGGCCTCTGCCGCCTGCGCCTCGCCATGCGCCTGTTTCAGCCGCCGGAATGCTGCGGCCGAAACATCCTGCGCGCGGATCTGCGCGTCGGTCTGGTCCAGTTCGCGCTTGAGTTCCGCCACACGGGTCTTGCTGGCACGTTTGCGATACAGCGTGTCGGCCTCGCTGCGCGCCTGGGTCAGGATCGTGGTCAGATCGGGCAGCCCGGCCGCGGCGGAAAAGAGCAGCCGACCGATATCGCCGCGCGCATTGGCGATATCCTCGCCGCCTTTCTCGATGGTCTCGTCATCGAGGCAGAGCAAATGCCGGTAATCCTCGAGCGACAGCCCGCCCAGATGCGCTGCAAGCGCCTGTTCCGGCAGGACCGCACCCGTGCCGTCAAGCAGATTGGCGCTGCGCGTGGGCAGGCGCGTGACATGCCGCGTTGCGCCATCCAGCGCCAGCATGCCCGAGACGCGCAGATTCTTGCGCTGATGCAGGAAATCATAGGGTTCACGATGCTCAAAACCGTAGAGCAGACGCAGAAAACCCTCCATCGTGGTGGTCTTGCCCGCCTCATTGCGCCCGTAGATGATATGAAAATCAGAGGCGTCCCCTGCCGCGCCGAAATCGAAATTACGGTCGGTGAACTGCCCGAAAAGTTCGAGCGAAAGGCGCTGGATCCGCATCAGTCGCTGCCGCCCTTCATCCGCGCCATGATCCACTCCGCCCCGGCCCGGGTCCGCTCGGTCGCAAGTGCGCGCGCAGCATCCGCATCGGGGATCAGCGCCGCGCGGCGCTGGGGCGGCAATTCGGCAAGCACGGCCTCCAGCTCGCCGCGCAGCGCTTCGGCAAAGACCTCTTCAGCGCTGACATGGTCCATCAGCCGCGCCAGCTCATCGGTGGCACCGGCCCCGCGCCCATCCTGTGCTGCGAGGTCAAGCTCCAGCCGTTCGAGCCAGAGCCGCCCTGTCGCGCGCGCCAGATCGCGGGCAATCTCGGTCCAGACATCCTGATCGCGCAGCATCTGCCAGCGCCGCGCCGTGACGCCATGCAGGGTGACGCGGACGATCCCGTCATCCGAGCGCAGAGTATCGGCGATGGTCCGGAATTCGTGCCGCAGCGCATCGCGCAGCGCGTCATCGCTGTCGCGCCCGGCCACATCCAGCCGGCAGCGGATGAATTCCACCACCGAGACCGGCAGTTCTGTGATCCCGATCGCCTCGTCAATGGTGATCAGCGTGACAGTCCTGGTCCCCGCCTCGCCCATGTCGCGGCCCTGCGGCATCCCGGGCATGACGATCCAGGGGTCAGTTGCATGGACCTGCCGCTGATGCACATGGCCCAGCGCCCAATAGTCGAAGCCCTGCGTCTTCAGCTCCGCCAGCGAACAGGGCGCATAGACGTCATGGCCAGCAGCACCGGCCAGCGATGTATGCAGCATCGCGATATTCACGCAGCCCGCGACCGGGGCGGGAAGTTTCGGCACCAGGCTTTCGGGGGCGTGGCGTCCTGCGAAGCTGACACCATGGATCCAGAGGCCGGGCGCAAGTTCGAGTTTGCCGCCGCGCCCATCGAAGACATGGACATTCCCGGGCAGATCGACCTCGCCGGTGATCGGGTTTTCGGCGTCATGGTTGCCCTTGATGTAGCACACCCGGATGCCCGCCGCGCGCAACCGGTCCAGTTGCGCTGCAAGATAGGCCGCTGTCCGCGCGCTGCGTTCGGCCCCGTCGAACAGATCGCCCGCGATGAGCAGCGCTGCGACCTGTTCATGCAGCGCGATATCCACGATCCGCGTGAACGCCATGCGCGTGGCGGCGCGCACCCGCTGGGCAAGCGCCTCATCCCTGAGCGCCAGCGACCTGAGCGGCGAGTCGAGATGGATATCGGCCGTGTGAAGAAGTCTGATCATCCCGCGCGCAAGATGGCATGGCTTGCAGCGACTGGCCAGAAATTCCTGCTCACGGGCACCGGGAAAATGCACGATCTCGGGGTATCATCATCCCGGCCCGGATGCGCGACGATGCGCGTCGCGACGGCTCTGGCAAAAGCGATCCTAGTCTGACGGGACGCGCGCATCTGCCACAGCAAGGACAGACTGGCGGCGCTTCCCGGCGGATCGACCCGCCGATAAAGACGCCTGTCGCCTGCGTGGCGCTGCACCGGTGCCCGCATCGACCCCGAAGCCCTGACTGACTGGAACACAGCCGGTCGCTCTGAAAATGTCAGAGACATGCGGCACAAGAGTTCTGAAGGACTGGCAGGGGCAGAGGGACTCGAACCCCCGACCCTCGGTTTTGGAGACCGATGCTCTACCAACTGAGCTATACCCCTAGTCCGTGTGCAGGGGTTAAGTCAGGCGCGGCGCAAGATCAAGAGGGAAATCACCCCTGTCCTGATTCCCGCGCCGCAGATTCCAGCGCAGCCAGATCGCCCCCGCAGATCGCAGCCTCATGTTCAAGGATCTGCGCAATCGGCCAGTCCCACCAGCGCAACTCGAGCAGACGTGCCACCAGTTCGGGGGCAAAGCGCGGGCGCAGCACCCGGCCCGGATTGCCGATCACGACCTGATAGGGCGCGACTGTGCCGCCCACCACAGCCCCCGCGCCGATGATCACCCCGTCGCCGATCTGCGCTCCGGGCAGGATACGCGCCCCCTGCCCGATCCAGACATCATTGCCGATGCGGGTATCCTTGCCGGGACCGGGCAACGAGGGCGCATTCTCGAATTGCCGGTGAAAGATCGCGAATGGATAGCTGGAAAACCCGTCATGGCGATGATTGGCCGAGGCCGTGATGAAGCGCACCCCATCCGCGATCTGGCAGAACTTGCCAAGGATCAGCCGGTCCGGCGAAAACGGGTAGAGATACGGGGCCAGCGCATGGGCCCATTCTTCGGGCGGGTTTTCGGAACTGGCATAGGTATAATCCCCGATCACCCAGCCCGGATGGTTGATCACCGCGCGCAGAAACACTGTGTCGCGATGCAGGCTGCCATCGGGCAGCGTGATCGGATGGGGCGTATCTGGGGGCGGAAAGACAGGCATCAATGGCTCCGTGGTTGCGCCGTGAGCTTTGCATGTCGCGCCCGTATGCGGAACCCCCTGACTGCCGCTGACTGCCGCTGACTGCAGCTGACTGCCGCGCGCGAGCGCTTGCGCAGGCAGGGCGCAGAACAACGACGCCGCACTTGCAAATGATGACGACCGCTGCGAGAACGCGAGGGTCAGCCGCAGATCGTACAAGGCAGGAAATGAGCCGCAAACAGCATTGGGATACGGCCTATGACCAGAAGTCCGAGGGGCAGTTCAGTTGGCATCAAGAGACCCCGGCCCTCTCGCTCGAATTGATGCAGGAGGCAGGGATCACGCGCGCTTGCTCGGTCATTGATATCGGTGGAGGAACGTCGCGGATTGTTGACAGTCTGCTGGACATGGGTCTGAGCGATATTGCCGTGCTCGACCTGTCCGAAAACGCGCTCCGTGCTGCGCAGCGCAGATTGGGGATGCCGGGTGCGACCGTGACATGGATCGCCGCCGATATCACGACATGGCAGGCCGGACGCCAGTTCGATATCTGGCATGACCGCGCGGTGTTTCACTTCCTCATCGACCCGGCCGACCGCGCGGCCTATATCCGCGCGCTGTCAGATAGCCTGTCGCCGGGGGGCCATGCCATTATCGCGACTTTCGCGCCGGATGGCCCCGATAAATGCAGTGGATTGCCTGTGCAGCGCTACAGCCCCGACATGCTGGCAGCGACCTTGGGTGTGCAGTTCAAGCTTCTGCGGCATCACCACCATCTTCATCAGACACCCTGGGGGACACCACAGGCTTTCCAGTTCAGCCTGTTTCGCAAGACGGGTTGACAGGAACGCGCAAACTGTCTGTCACATCAGCCCCGGCGCATTCCGCGCGCTCACTCCTCGATCAGAAAGCCACCCGATTGCCGCGCCCAGAGCCGCGCATAAAGCCCGCCCTGCGCCAGCAAATCCTCATGCCGCCCCTGCTCGAGGATCCGGCCCTGATCCATCACCACCAGCCGGTCCATCGCCGCGATGGTGGACAGCCGATGCGCAATCGCGATCACGGTCTTGCCTTCCATGAGCTTGGTCAACTGGCTCTGGATCGCGGCCTCCACTTCCGAATCCAGCGCCGAGGTCGCCTCGTCCAGAATCAGGATCGGCGCATCCTTCAGCGCCACCCGCGCAATCGCAATCCGCTGGCGCTGCCCGCCCGAGAGCTTCACGCCGCGCTCGCCGACATGCGCCTCCAGCCCAAGACGCCCCCTGGCGTCTGACAGATCACCGATGAAATCGCGCGCTTCGGCCATATCCGCCGCCGCCCAGATCTCCGCATCCGTCGCCTCGGGCCGACCGTAAGCGATATTGTCGCGCACCGAGCGGTGCAAGAGCGCGGTATCCTGCGTGACCATGCCGATGGCCTTGCGCAGGCTGTCCTGCGTGACGGTCGCGATATCCTGCCCGTCAATCAGGATACGGCCCTCTTTCACGTCATAAAACCGCAGCAGCAGATTGACGAGCGTGGACTTGCCCGCGCCGGAGCGCCCCACCAGCCCGATCTTCTCGCCCGGTGCAATGTCGAGCGACAACCCGTCCAGCACCGCCGGTTTCTTGGTGGCCAGCCCCTCATAGCGGAAGGTCACATTGTCGAAGCGCACTGCGCCCTTGCGCGCGTCCAGCGGCTTGGCCGCAGGCGCGTCCACAATATCCTGCGGCAACGAGAGCGAGGACACGCCGTCCCGCACCGTTCCGATATTCTCGAAAAGCGCGGCAAACTCCCACATGATCCAATGCGACATATTCCCCAGCCGCAGCGCCAGCGGGATCGCCACGGCCAGCGCGCCCAGTTCGACCCGGCCGTGCAGCCAAAGCCACAGGCCCACACCCGTCACGGCGGCGGTCAGAAGCGCATTGATGACATTGACGCCCACATCCTGCAACGCCACCAGCCGCATCTGGCGGTAGACTGTCTGCAAGAATCCGTCCAACCCCTCGCGGGCATAGCTTTCCTCGCGCGCGGCATGGCTGAAGAGCTTCACTGTGGCGATATTGGTGTAGCTGTCCACGATCCGGCCCGTCATCATCGCGCGCGCATCGGCCTGTTGCTGCGACACACGCCCCAGACGCGGCACGATCAGCCACAAAAGCACACCGTAAGCCACCGACCACAGCAGGAAAGGCAGCGACAGCCAAAGATCCTGCGTCGCGGCAAGCCAGAGCGTGCCGAGGAAATAGGCGCCGATATAGACCGCCACATCCATCAGCTTCATCACCACTTCGCGCACCGCCAGCGCGGTCTGCATCATGCGCGTGGCGATGCGGCCTGCGAATTCATCCTGAAAATAGCCCATCGACTGGCCCAGCAGCCAACGATGGGTCTGCCAGCGGATGCGCTGCGGGAAATTGCCCATGATCGCCTGATACATCACCAGCGCCCCGATCACGGCGATCAGCGGGAGCGCGATCAGTTGCAGCCCCGCCATGCCCATCAACCGCGCGCCTTCCTCGGCCAGAAAGCGGTCGGGGCCAAGTTCGGTCATCCGGTTCACGAGGGTTCCCAGATAGCCGATCAGGATAATCTCGATGATGGCGAAAATGGTGGACAGACCCGACATGGCCAGAAGCCAGGGCAGGATGGGCCGCGCGAAATGCAGGGTGAATCCCGTAAGCGTGCCGGGCGGCTGGCGCGGCGCGTCGCTCGGGTAAGCTTCGATCTTCTGTTCGAAGAATCTGAAAAGGTGTTTCATTTTGGCCTCGAATCCAAAAGGGGCGTGTGACCTCACACGCCCCCTTTCAAGTTCAAGGCGGTGGGTCTTGATTACTTGATGATCTTCGCCACGACGCCCGCGCCGACCGTGCGGCCGCCTTCACGGATGGCGAAGCGCAGCTTCTCTTCCATCGCAATCGGCGCGATCAGCTCGACCTCGAACTTCAGGTTGTCGCCCGGCATCACCATTTCCGTGCCTTCAGGCAGTTTCACAGTGCCGGTCACATCCGTCGTGCGGAAGTAGAATTGCGGGCGGTAGTT
>SKRP01000178.1 GCA_007118445.1 Natronohydrobacter sp. | reverse complement strand
CCGGGCGCGGAACACCGGATCAGGCCCCCGCGCACAAGATGCGGGTCGAGGCACCCGAGGCTTTTGACGCGCTGATCGCCCGGATTACCGATGCGACCATCGAATATCTGTCGATGCAGATCGATGCTGGCGCGGAAGTGGTGAAAATCTTCGACAGCTGGGCAGGGTCACTGAAAGGCGAGGCGTTCACCCGCTACGCGCTGGAGCCTGCGAAACAGATCACGGCGGCGCTCAAGGCGCGGCATCCGGGCATCCCGGTCATCGCCTTCCCGCGCGAAGCAGGGGATGGCTATATCGGCTTCGGGCCTGCCACCGGCGCGGATTGCGTGGCGCTGGACAATTCGGTCAGCCCGGACTGGGCCGCCGCGCATGTGCAGAAGGATGGCTGCGTGCAGGGCAATCTTGCGTCGCGCCATATGGTGAGTGGCGGTCAGGCGCTGGTCGATGAGACCCGCGCAATCGTGCAGGCGTTCCGCAACGGGCCGCATATCTTCAATCTCGGCCATGGGATCACGCCGGATGCGGACCCCGAGAATGTCGCGCTGATGATCGAGACAGTCCGCAACTTCCGCGCCTGACGTAAGGTGCGTGCTCTCGCACGCACCCTACCTGTCGCGCTTCGTCAGATCGTCGAGGCGCTTCAGACGCGCCAGAAGCCCTGCCATCTGATCGAGCGGCACCATATTCGGCCCGTCTGACGGCGCGTTGTCCGGGTCTTCATGTGTCTCGATGAACAGCCCCGCACAGCCCACAGCCAGCGCCGCGCGCGCCAGCGGTTCGACAAATTCGCGCTGCCCGCCGGAACTGGTCCCTTGCCCGCCGGGTTGCTGCACCGAATGGGTGGCGTCGAAAATCACCGGATAGCCGGTCGCTGCCATCACCGGCAGGCCGCGGAAATCCGACACCAGCGTGTTGTAGCCGAAAGATGTGCCGCGCTCGCAGAGCATGATCCGGTCATTGCCGGTCGAGGCCACTTTCGCGGCTACATTCGCCATATCCCAAGGGGCCAGAAACTGCCCTTTCTTGACATTGATCACGCGGCCCGTTGCGCCTGCCGCCAGCAGAAGATCGGTCTGGCGGCACAGGAAGGCCGGGATTTGCAGCACATCGCAGACCTCTGCCGCAGGTGCGCAATGGCCGGGTTCGTGCACATCGGTCAGGACCGGGCAGCCGAATTCGCTGCGGACCCTGGCCAGCACGTCGAGCCCCTTTTCCATGCCCATGCCCCGCTCGCCTGACAGGCTGGAGCGGTTGGCCTTGTCATAGCTCGCCTTGAAGATGAAAGGGATGTTCAGCCCCGCGCAGGTTTCCATCAGCGCCCCGGCGATCCGGCGCGCATGGTCGAGCGATTCCATCTGGCAGGGGCCGGAGATCAGCGCGAAGGGCCGGTCATTGGCGATTGTGAACTTGTCCAGTGTGACGCTCATTCCCATCCCTCGCGTTGCAGGACGGCCTCGATCCGCGCCACATCTTCAGGGTTGTTGAGTTCCCAGAACTCGCGGCCTTCGGCTTCGACCTCGACGCAGGTGACGGGCAGGCCATTGTAGAGGAAGCGCAACTGTTCCAGCCCTTCCAGGTTCTCCAGCGCACAGGGGCCGGCCTGCATATAGGCTTTGAGTGCGTCCGGCGTATAGGCATAGACGCCGACATGGTGGAAGGCGGGCACCTGTTCCGCAGCGCCATAGATGCGCCCGGTATAGGGCAGCACTTCCTTCGAGAAATAGAGCGCGTTCCCTTCGGCGTCCATCACTGCTGTCGTGCCGCCCACACGGCCCGCGCGGCGGTCTTCGATGAAACGCGCATGGGTTTCCGGGGTCAGGCGCAGAACGGGGGTTGCCATCTGCGCGCCTTGTTCCACCGCCTCGATCAGCGCGCTGACGAACCATGCGGGCGTCAGCGGTGCGTCGCCTTGCAGGTTCACCACCACGCGCGGCGCAATCCCCAGCCGCGCAAGTGCATCGGCGCAACGCTCGGTGCCATTGGCGCAGGCGTCGGAGGTCATCACCACCTGCGCCCCAAACCCTTCCGCCGCATCGGCGATCCGCGCATCATCGGTCGCGACATAGACCGCATCAACCCCGGCCACGCCAGACGCCGCGCGCCAGCTGCGTTCGATCAGCGAGCGCGTGACGCCTGAGGCACCTTGCAGCCCCACCAGCGGCTTGCCCGGATAGCGTGTCGACGCATAGCGCGCCGGAATGAGTATCACCCGGTCCATCAGATCACCCCCGCGCGCAGGCAATCATGCAGGCGGATCAGCCCGGTCAGCCTGTCGCCATCGACCACGCAGAGCGCGGTCACTTTCATGCTGTTCATCACCTGCACCGCTTCCGAGACCAGCGCCTCGCCCTGAATGGTCTTGGGCGCGCGCGTCGCCACATCGCCCGCGCGCCGCGTCATCAGCCCGTCCATATGGCGGCGTAAATCGCCATCGGTGACGATGCCGCGCAGAATATCGCCATCGGTCAGGATCGCCACACCGTAACCTGATCCGGTCATGCGCATCAGCACCTCGGGCATGGCGGTGTCCTCGGCCACCAGTGGCAGGGCGTCGCCTGTCACCATCAATTCCTGCACGCGCAGGAATTGCGCGCCCAGCTTGCCGCCGGGGTGGAACTGGTGAAACCGCGCCGGGTCAAACCCCTTGGCGCGCATCACCGCCACGGCCAGCGCATCGCCCAGCGCCATGCTCATAGTGGTGGATGTCGTTGGGGCCATGCCGATGGCGCAGACCTCGGCCACATCGGGCAGGATCAGCGCCACGTCCGAGGCGCGGGCGAGGGTGCTTTCCGCATTGGCACTAATGGAAATGAGCGTGACTTTGAAGCGCCGCGTGTAGGAAATCAGGTCGCCCAGTTCCTGTGTCTCGCCCGAGCGTGAGAGCAGAAGGCAGATATCATCGGGTGTGATCATGCCCAGATCGCCGTGGCTGGCCTCGGCGGCATGGACGAAATGCGCGGGCGTGCCGGTCGAGGCGAAAGTCGCGGCGATCTTGCGGCCCACATGGCCGGATTTGCCGATGCCCGCGACGATCAACCGGCCCTTGGTGCCAAGGATCAGATCAACCGCGCGGGCGAAATCTGTATCAAGCGTTTCGGCCAGGGTTTCCAGCGCCCCGGCTTCGGCGCGCAGCACGTCCTGACCAAAGCCTATGGCCTGCAAATCTGTCACGCGCGCCTCCATTCTACAGCCTTGGCAGCTACAGGATGGCGGCGCGCAAAGTCAACTGATCAGGCGCTCGCGACCTCGGTCAGCGCGCCGTCAATCGCCGCCGTGATCGCGTCGATATCGGCTGCGGTCGCGAT
>SKRP01000105.1 GCA_007118445.1 Natronohydrobacter sp. | reverse complement strand
TGACCCGCATGGTAAGGCATCGGCGGTGTGCCGGGGTCAGGCTGGATGTCCAGTTCCCACATGCGATCCGCGCGTTTGGTGGCGGATTTCAGCCGCCACGGTCTGCGATGCAAGAGCCACCAGCGCCACCCATAGAGGATGACCACCACCCCCAGGACCGCAAGTCCCATAGCAGCCCAGAACCACGCCAATGTCCCCTCGGCGCTGAACCGCCCCACGGCCCAGGCATGATGCAGGCCTGTCAGCACTGCGATTATCCCCAGCACCAGATGCGTACCGCGCCATGCCTCATAGGGCCATGGTAGTCGATCGCGCAGCAGTGATGTCGCGATAAGGACCGTCACTGCAGCCAGACTGAGGACACCGCTGCGATACGCAGGGTCCGTCAGGTAAAATCGCAACCTGATCCAGCCAAGGTCAGGATCATCAAGCCATGTTGGCAGGACATAGATCAAAGGATGCAGCACCAGCGCCAGCATCAGCCACAAGGCGGCAAGCTTGTGGAAGGCCATGATCTTGTCGATGCCGAGCCGACCCGAAACCGCCTCGAACCGGCCTGATGTGACGAATTGCACCGCCATGCCCCAAAGCGCGACGATGCCCATCGCGGCCGCGGCGTATTCCCATCTGTCCATCGGGGCCACAGATTGCATCCGCGCAAGCATCAGCGGAAACAGCGCGGCCAGCAGATACAAGCAGGCAAGCGCGGGGCCATTCAGACCGGAGAGGCGGAGCGGGTTGTGCATGTCTTCAGTGATCCGGTTCGCGCCAGCATCGTGTCACGTTGCGCCCTATGTGCGATGATGCAGATCAAGGCATTTCTGGAATTTCAATGCAAGCCTTGCTAACGTGACAAGTGGAACAGGAGGATGGAATGCGCTTTCTCGCCTTGCTTCTTGCCGCTGCACTTTTCATCCCCGCGCCGGCGCGGGCAGACGGTTTGGACGGGTTGGAACGGCTGATTGCAGCATGGCTGGAATCGCCGCACGGGAATTACCAGTCGCTGTCCTTCACCTATTGGAACGATCAGGGGTCGGTTCCTGAAAGCTGCGCCATGTGCCATTCGGAAACCGGTTTTCTGGATTTTCTGGGCGTTGGCGGACACACAGCCGGTCAGGTGGACCACCCCGGCACGATCAACACGGTGATCGGCTGCGCCAGTTGTCACACTGCAGAAGCACATGCGCTGGATGCGGTCACCTTCCCCTCTGGGGTCGAGGTCGCGGGGCTTGGGTCTTCGGCCACCTGCATGGTCTGTCATCAGGGCCGCCAGTCCAGCGATCAGGTCGAAACCCGCGCGGCAGGCAAGGCCGAGGATGAGGTGTCAGGCGATCTGGCCTTCGTGAACATCCACTATGCTGCCTCTGCCGCGACGATGCTGGGGGCAGAGGCGCGCCCGGGCTATCAATATGCAGGACGCAGCTATGCCGGGCGCTTCATGCATGTGCCGGGCGCGGATAGTTGCGTCGCCTGCCACGAGCCGCACAGCACCGCAGTCGAAACCGATGGCTGTCTGGCCTGCCATCGCGGCGTGGATGAGCTACGCGACATCCGCACCCAGCATCGCGATTTTGCTGGGACTGGCGACCGCTCGGGCGGGATTCACAGTGAGATCGTTGCCTTGCAGAGCCAGTTGATGGACGCCATCCGGGTCTATGCAGCCGAGATCGCGGGCACGCCGATAGCCTATGCCAACAGCTTTCCCTATTTCTTCACCGATCCCTCCGGCAGTGGCGAGTTGTCACCCGACCAGATCACCCGCGACAACCGCTATCAGAGCTGGACACCGCGTCTGCTGAAAGCCGCCTATAACTATCAGGTGGCCGCGAAAGATCCCGGCGGCTATGTGCATAACCCGCGTTACATGCTGCAAATCCTGCATGACAGTCTGGCGGATCTGGCGGGGATCACGGGACTGGACGTGTCGCATATCTCTAGGCCCTGACGCCGGATCGGGTCAGTGTCAGGGTTGGAAAACATAGCTTCCGGGCGCGGCCATCAGTGCCGGATAGCTTTTGTCCGGCGCGCCCATTTGTGGCGCGGGCCCGCGATCACCCGTTCGCGATGCAAGCCATCTGGCCCATTCGGGCCACCATGACCCGGGTTCTGGGGCATGTTGCGCCAGCCAGGTATCCGGTCCGGTGTATAATGCGCCCTTGGGGCGGTGCGAGATGCGGTAATGACGGCCCTTGTGGCCCGGCTCGCTGAGGATCCCGCCATTATGGCCACCTTTGGTCAGCACGAAGGTCAGGTCGCAATCAGTAAAGAGGCGCGTCTTGTAAACGGACTGCCATGGCGCGATGTGGTCGGTTTCCGTGCCCACCACGAAGAGCGGCACCGCGATATCCTTCAGCGCGATCACCCGGCCTTCGACCGCGAAACGGCCTGCTGTCAGCCGGTTTTCCAGAAACAAGCTGCGCAGATATTCCGAATGCATCCGCGCAGGCATCCGTGTGCTGTCGGCATTCCAGACGCCGATATCGCTGGGCAGATCATCGCGGCCCAGAAAATAACGCTGCACATTGCGGGTATAGATCAGATCCTCTGACCGGATGGCCGCAAAGGCGCGGGCCATTTGCGGGCGGTCAAGATAGCCCTGTTCCCACATCAGATCTTCCAGAAACGCAATCTGGCTTTCGTCCAGAAACATCAGCAATTCGCCCGCTTCCACGAAATCCACCTGCGCGGCCATCAGTGTGATCGACCCCAGCCGCGTGTCGCCATCCCGCGCCATCGTGGCCGCGGTGATCGCGAGCATTGTGCCGCCCAGACAATAGCCGACCGCATGGACCGGTCTGTCGGGCACAATGGCACAAACAGCATCAAGAGCGGCCAGAACACCGCGCTTGCGGTAGTCTTCCAGTGACAGTTCCGCCTGCGCTGCCGTCGGGTTGCACCAGGAAATCATGAAGACCGTGAAGCCCTGATCCACCAGATACCGCACCATCGAATTATGCGGCGAAAGGTCAAGGATGTAATATTTCATGATCCATGCGGGCACGATCAGGATGGGGTCTGCGCGCACCTGCTCGGTCTGCGGGGCATATTGGATCAACTCGAACAGGTCATTGCGAAACACCACCTGCCCTTCGGTGCAGGCCAGATCCTTGCCGATTTCAAAGCCTTCGGGTGCAGGATCGCGATGGCCGCCGAGTGTCTTGATCATGTCGCGCGAAAACTTGCCCATGCCTTCGGTCAGGTTGCGGCCTGCCGTCTCGCGCGTGGCCTCGATGATCTCGGGGTTGAGCAAGGGGAAATTCGAGGGCGAGATCAGGTCAAGGGTCTGACGCGCCAGAAACCGCGCCCGCTCGG
>SKRP01000095.1 GCA_007118445.1 Natronohydrobacter sp. | reverse complement strand
ATGCTGGCGCTGGTGCTCTCGACCGTTCTGGCGCTCGCGGTCGGCGCGGGCGTGTTCGTGGCGGTTGCCCGCCTGACCGGAGGCCGCGAGGATGCGTGATTTCACCGAAATCTGGTCCTATCTGGCGGGCGATCCGCTGATCTGGTTGTCCGCGACGCTGATCGCCTATGTCATCGGCGATGCCGCCTCGGCGCGCATGCACCGGGCGACCTGGGTCAATCCGGTGCTGATCGCGGTGATCCTGCTGGGCGGGCTTCTCTGGCTGTCGGACACCAGCTACGACACCTATTTCGAGGGCGCGCAATTCGTCCATTTCCTGCTTGGCCCCGCCACAGTCGCGCTGGCGATTCCGCTCTGGCACCAGCGCGCCGCCTTTCGCCGCGCGCTTCTGCCGGTGATGGCGGCATTGCTGGCAGGGTCGCTGACTGCAGTCCTGTCGGCATTGGCCATCGGCCATGCGCTGGGGCTGTCGCCGCAATTGCTGGCCACGCTCGCGCCCAAAAGCACCACCGCCCCTGTGGCGCTTGGCATCAGCGAGAGCCTCGGCGGCTCCCCCACGCTGACCGCCGTGCTGGTCATCGTGACCGGCATCATCGGCGCATTGGTCGTCACACCCTTGATGAATGCGCTGCGGATCCGTGACTGGCGCGCACGCGGCTTTGCGACCGGGGTCGCGGCGCATGGCATCGGCACGGCCCGCGCGTTGCAGGTCCACCCGCAGGCCGGCGCATTCGCGGGCATCGGCATGGCGCTGAACGCACTTCTGACCGCGCTTCTGGCCCCTTGGGCGCTGGGGCTGTTCTGAGCAGTTGAACGCTCAGGCCGACAGCGTCAGTCGAGGGCGCTACCCCATCTCCTTGAGCAACCGGCGTTTCTGCTTGTCCCAGTCGCGCTTGGCGGCTGTCGCGCGCTTGTCGGCCAGCTTCTTGCCCTTGGCGATCCCGATCTTGAGCTTCACCAGACCGCGATGATTGAAATACATCACCAACGGCACCAGCGTCATGCCATCCTTTGCCGTTGCCGCCCAGAGCCGCGCCAGTTCCCGCTTCGACGCCAACAGCTTGCGGCGGCGGCGCTCGTCATGGCCGAAGGTCTTGGCCTGCTTGTAAGGCGCGATATAGCTGTTGACGAGCCACAGCTCGCCATCCTCGACCGCAGCATAACTTTCGGCGATCTGCGCCTGGCCCGAGCGCAGCGATTTGACCTCGGACCCCATCAACATGATCCCGCATTCGAGATCACTCTCGATCGCGTAATCATACCGCGCGCGGCGGTTCTCAGCGATGATGCGGTAATTCGGGTCGGATTTCTCTGCCATCTGCGTCAGATAAGGGCCAGCGCGCGCGCTGTCTAGGGTTTCAGCCGCACCTGCATCGTATTGCCCGAGGATTTGCGCAACTCGAACGCCCCGGCCTTGGCGATCAATTCGCTGAGTTTCGCGCAACCATAGTTACGCGCATCGAAATCGGGATTGGCCGCGACGATGAACTGCCCCAGCTGGCCCAGCGAGAACCAGTCCTCATCCTTGTCGATGGCCTGCATCGCGGCCTTGACCAGCGGCACGGCCTTGGACGGCGCAGCCTTGCGCCCCTTGGCCGCGGTTTCGGGTTCGGCTTCGGGCAGCAGGTTCTCGACAAAGATGAACCGCTTGCAGGCTTTGCGAAACGCCTCGGGCGTCTTTTGCTGGCCGATCCCGTAAACATCCAGCCCCTGTTCGCGGATGCGCGAGGCCAGCCGGGTGAAATCGCTGTCCGAGCTGATCAGCACGAACCCGTCGAACCGCCCCGAATGCAGCAGATCCATCGCGTCGATCACCAGCGCGATATCGCTGGAGTTCTTGCCAACTGTATTGGCGGGCTGGTGATGCGGCACCAGTGCCAGCATCGGCAGCTTGTCCTGCCAGCCCGACATCTGACTACGCGAGAAATCGCCATAGATGCGCCGCACACTGGCCTCGCCAAGGCTGGCAATCTCCTCGAAAATCGCCTCGGCCCATTTCGGCGAGGAATTATCCGCATCAATCAGAACAGCCAGAAGCGGTATCCCTGCGCGTGCCATGTCATCCCTTTCGTTTTGCGCGACAGTGTCACAGATGGCGATACATGACCAGCGCGTCGACAAAGCCCTGATCGGGATGGTGAAACGCCTCTGGCAGCCGTCCCACCACGTCGAACCCGTTGGCCTGCCAGAGCGCTACGGCGCGGCTGTTGGTCTCGACCACGAAATTGAACTGCATCGCCCGGAAACCGCGCCTGCGGGCTTCCTGCAGCGCATGATCAAGCATCAGGCGCGCCACGCCGCGCCCCTGCGCATCCGGTGCCGTGATGAACCCGCAATTGCAGACATGCGCACCGCCGCCCTGCTGGTTGGGGCAGATATAGTAGCTGCCCAGCGCCTGCCCGCCCTCTTCCAGCACAAAGGCGCTATGCGTGCCCCCGCACCAAAAGGCCAGTGCATCGGCGCGGCTGATCGCAGGGTCGATGGCATAGGTGTCGCCAGCGCGGAACACCGGCTTGAGCATCGCCCAGAGGACAGTGTCATCCTCTGGTGCGACCGCGCGCATGACCCTCTCAGCCAAGCCGCCCCCGTTCTGCCCAGTCAAGCGCATCCTCCAATCGGTCATCGCCCCAGAATATCTCTTCTCCGACGCGGAAACTCGGTGCGCCGAAAATGCCCAGCGCCATGGCATGATCGCTCTCGGCGCGCAGCCGCTCCGCAATCTCCGCGCTGCGCGCCAGCGCCATCACGCGTGCGGGTTCCTGCCCGATGGCCCCCAGAGCGCGGGTTATCGCAGGCTCCTGCCCCGGCTCCAGCCCTTCGCCGAACCATAGCCGATAGCTCTCGGTCACATAATCCGCGCACCAGCCCTCATCGGCCCCGACCAGCGCGATCTGGTTGGCCAGCGTCAATTCCCGCAGCGGATAGGGCGCAGGTACGCGGATCTGCAACCCGTATTTCTGCGCCCGCCTTGCGATGTCGCGCCACATATAAGCGGCCTTGACCGGTTTGTCGCGAAACGGAATGTTGTCCTGCGCCAGCATGATCCTGCGCACATCGAAGGGCCGCCAGCGCAGAGGCGGCGCGACCGCACCCATTCCTGCCAGCCGCAGCACGGTCAGGCAGGAATAGGTGGACCCGATCGAGACCCAGAAATCGACTGGCTGCGCCACCGGTCTCAGAACTCGACCACAGCGCGGATCGACTTGCCCTCATGCATCAGGTCGAACCCTTCATTGATCTGATCGAGCGTCAGCTTATGGGTGATCATCGGGTCGATCTCGATCTTGCCATCCATGTACCAGTCCACGAATT
>SKRP01000124.1 GCA_007118445.1 Natronohydrobacter sp. | reverse complement strand
GGCTGAGGCTGAGGCTGAGGCTGAGGCTGAGGCTGAGGCTGAGGCTGAGGCTGAGGCTGAGGCTGAGGCTGAGGCTGAGGCTGAGGCTGAGGCTGAGGCTGAGGCTGAGGCTGAGGAACCACTTGCGCATAACGTGCCGGAAGAAAAGCCCGAATCGTTCTCCTCCGACGCTGTCCCGGCTTTTGTCGAGACTGCTGCCAGCGCAGTTTCCGGCGTCCCGGCCGGGTTGAGTGACAAACTCGCGCGAATCCGCGATGCCGTTGCCAGATCTTCAGAAGCCTCCGAAGCTGCGACCGCAGAGCCAACCCCGCTTTCCCTATTCGAAGAACAGACTGCGCCGGTCAAATCCGAGACTTCTGAAAGCGGGTTTGAACCGGACACAGCACAGCCTGCAAGCGCCAGCGAAGTTCCGGCAGATCACGATGATTTCCTTGCCGACGAGCTTTATGATGAGGGCGCACCAGTGCAGGTGCAGCGGTCTGATGAACCCATGGACAGATCGGTCCTCGCCGCGCATTTTGACCGCGCTGACGAAGACGAACTGAATGACGAAGACGCACTTTTCGACCCGGCACCAGCAAACGACATCGCGACAGAGGCGCAGAAGACATCCGATATTGTCGAGGATGACAAAGCGGCAGACACAGTCTCTATCCCCGAGAATATCGATGCGGATACAAGTGATTCGATGTCCGAGAACATCGTTGCCGACGCCTCTGAGCCGGAACCGGAAGCCGAACTGAATGAGGCAGATCTCCGGTCGCAGATTCGCAATCTTCTGGGCGATACCGGCCTTGCGGATGTCGACGAGGATGATCTGATCGGCGAACTTGCGTCCATCGAAAAAGATGCATTGGGCAAGCGTGCATCGAAGGGCAACAAGGTCTTCGCTGCCTTGACCGACAATACGGATGATACGGCCGCCCGCCTGATGGAAACAGCGCATAGCGAGCTTGTCCAGCAGGATGCGCTGCGCCGCAGAGATGCTTTCGAACATATGCGTGTCGCGGTCGATGCGACCCGCGCGGATGAGGAAATCAGCGGCCCGCGCCGTCGCGATCTTGCCAATGAGCGCGAGATCGAGCTTTATCGGGAAAACATGGAGATCCCGGAATTGCTGGAACCAGCCGCGCAGCGCGCGAGTGAAACTGGCGGGAAGACACGCAGCAGTACCGCGTCAGAACCAACGCCGGACCCGGTCCGGGATCACCCTTCGACAGAGGAGGCTGTCGCAACAGTCCCGGAACAGCCAGCGCCTGAAGCTGCCGAACCGGCACGCCCTTTCCCGCGCAGACCAGCACCGATTGCACGCGGTCAGAGCCAGCGCCCGGATACAGGACGCGCGCCGCTGGTTCTGGTCTCCGAACAGCGGATCGATACGCCAGCCGCAAAAGGACCGGTCCGTCCCCGGCGGGTCAAGAGCGCTGCGAATACACCTGTCGATCTGACCAACCTGCGCCAGCCCGGTCAGGATATCGCGGATGACATGAAGAGCTTCAAGGAGTTCGCTACCCGCGTCGATGCCTGGCTGCTGGATGAACAGATCGAAGCCGCAGCCGCCTATGCGACGCATATGAAAGGTCAGGATGCCTTTTCGCGGGTCGAGTTGATGAATTACGTCATCGCGTTCAACGAGGGCAAGGCTGTCTCGCGCGATGACATGCTGCGTGGTTTCGGAACACTGCTGCGCGAAGGCCGACTGGAGCGCGCCGAGGGCGGTGCCTTCCGGCTGTCATCCGGCTCGGAATTTGACGAACCTGCCCGCCAGCAGGCATCGCGGTAAAGCGGCGCTGCCGGCTTCCGCAACCCGACTGCGGCCCGGCCCTTTGCCCGAAGCAGTCACAGATAAATGACAAGAAACTCGATAAGGCCCCGGCACATGCCGGGGCCTTATCGTTTGCTCAGCATCCGCCGCGCGCAGCTTGTGCAAGCTATCAGCTTTCTGCACGACAATATCCGGCGTTTTGACCGCATAGCCAGCCCTGCAGACCTGTTGTCACAGGTTTCCGGCGGTGCGAGTTTCGACAAACCGGATCAGGCGCGGCAGGCAGAGGCGCTTGAGGTCATAATTCTCGACGATGCTGGCGCGCGCCGCCCTGCGCATCGCAGCATGGCCCTGCGGGTC
Source organism: Natronohydrobacter sp. (assembly GCA_007118445.1). Classification (GTDB taxonomy): domain Bacteria; phylum Pseudomonadota; class Alphaproteobacteria; order Rhodobacterales; family Rhodobacteraceae; genus Roseinatronobacter. The sequence continues at coordinate 9,983 of SKRP01000124.1, read as the reverse complement.
GGCAAGCGCAGCAATCAGCGCCTCGGACCAGGCATCCGTATCGAAGAAATCGACCAGCCGCCCGTTTGCGCCATCGGCAATGACCTCCTCGACCGGCCCGGTACGCGAGGCGATGACACAGGCCCCCATCGACATGGCTTCGAGCATGGACCATGACAGCACGAAGGGAATCGTCAGATAGGCATGAGCGCGTCCGATCCGGATCACGCGGCAGTAATCCTCATAGGGCAGACGGCCCAGAAAATGCACCCGCGCCGGGTCCAGCCGCGCGCCCAGTTCGCGCTGGAACTGCGCGCGCCATGTGCCCTGCGGCGGGGCCGCACCATAGCTGACCCCGTCCCCGCCGATGATGAGCACCTGTGCTTCAGGCCGCGCCGCGAGCAGCTCGGGCAGCGCGCGCAGAAAGATATGCGTGCCGCGATAGGGTTCCAGATTGCGGGCAACATAGGTCAGCACCTCGTCACCGGCGCGCAGCACGCGCCCGTCCGGCAAGGTGAAACTGGCCGCAGGATCCGGCACCAGCCGGTCGGTATCGACACCGTCATGCGTGATGGTGATCTTGTCGCGGAAGCAGGGCGGAAAGGTATCGGCCTGCCATTCGGTCGGCGACAGCGCCGCATCCGCCTGCACCATGGCCAGCGCGAGATGTGCCTGCCTTGCGGTCACGGCAAAGCCGGTGGCCGGGTCCGTGCGGCTGAATTCCGGGTCGAACCCCACATCCAGACCGCGTGTCGCATAGTAGAATTCGGCATAGACCAGCAGACGCGCCTCGGGCCAGACCTCGCGCAGAAAGAGCGTCTCGCCCCAGCCGGAATGGCCAAAGATCACATCCGGCGTGAAGCCCATCCTGTCGCGCAGCTGAATGGCCGCGCGCGCGACCCGATATGCGCGATCCGTCATTGCCGTATAGGTCGTGCCCAGCCGCGAGTGTTCGCGGTCCGGGGCGGGGTCGGGCATCGGATAGCGATAGGTCCGGATCGGCGTTGTCTGGCTGTTGGACTCGGCGGTCAGTGCAAAAACCTTATGGCCGCGTGCGGCCAGAGCGGGCGCGAGATGCCTGAACTGGCCAGGAAAGTTCTGATGGACGAAAAGAACCTTCACCACACGGCCTTTCGCGCTAAGCGGCCCCGATGGCTGTGATGTCAAAGGCAGCGGCCAGCAATTGCCTGGTATAGGCGCTCTGGGGCGCATCAAAGACCTGATCGATTTTGCCGGCTTCAACAACATCGCCCTGACGCATGACGATCACCTTATGCGACAGCGCCCGCACCACGCGCAGGTCATGGCTGATGAACAGATAGGCCAGCCCGTATTTGCGCTGCAGATGCCGCAGAAGCTCGACGATCTGGACCTGCACGGTCATGTCCAGCGCCGAGGTCGGTTCATCCAGCACCACCAGCTTCGGCCGCAGGATCATGGCCCGCGCGATGGCGATGCGCTGGCGCTGGCCGCCGGAAAATTCATGCGGGTAGCGTTCCATCGTGGTCGGGTCCAGACCCACTTCGGCCATGATCTCTGCCACCAGCTCGCGCGATGAGCGCCCGGTCGGCACGCCATGCACGCCCAGCCCTTCGGCGATGATCTGCTCGACGGTCATGCGCGGGCTCAGGCTGCCGAACGGGTCCTGAAACACGATCTGCAGATTGCGCCGCAGCGCGCGCAGCTGCGCCGATTTGCGGCCCTGAATATCCGCACCATCGAACCAGATCGGCCCCTGACTGGAAATCAGCCGCAGGATGGCCAGCGCAAGGGTCGTCTTGCCAGAGCCCGATTCGCCCACGATCCCCAGCGTTTCACCTGCGCGCAGGTTGAGCGTTGCTGCATTCACCGCCTTCACATGCCCGACCGTGCGGCGCAGAAACCCGCGCTGGATCGGAAACCAGATGCGCAGCTGATCAGTGCGCAGAATCTCGGCAGCATCATCGGGCACTGGCGCAGGTTGGCCCTTCGACTCAGCGGCCAGCAATTTCTGCGTATAGGGATGCGCCGGGTGATCGAAAATCTGATCGGTCGGTCCCTGTTCGACAATCTCGCCCGCCTGCATCACGCAGACCCGGTCGGCAAAGCGGCGGACGATGTTCAGATCATGGGTGATGAACAGAAGGCTCATGCCCTCGGCGCGTTTCAGATCGACCAGCAATTCGAGGATCTGCGCCTGAATGGTGACATCGAGCGCAGTCGTGGGTTCATCCGCCACCAGCAGTTCCGGCCCGTTGGCCAGCGCCATCGCGATCATCACCCGCTGCCGTTGTCCGCCCGACAGCTGATGCGGATAGGCCGACATGCGGCTTTCTGCCTCGCGGATGCCCACTTTTTCCAGCAATTCCAGCACCCGCGCACGCGCCCGCGCGCCCCGCAGCCCCTGATGCAACTCCAGGCTTTCGGTGATCTGCTTCTCGATCGTGTGCAGCGGGTTGAGCGAGGTCATGGGCTCTTGAAAGATGAAGCTCACATCATTGCCACGCACCCCGCGCAGCACGCGGTCCGACGCCCCGACCAGTTCCTGCCCCTTGAAGCTGACCGAGCCGTCGACCTGCGCCGAATCTGGCAACAGCCCGACAGTGGACAGGGCGCTGACCGATTTACCCGAGCCGGATTCGCCCACCAGCGCGACCGTTTCGCCCCTGTCGACATGGAAGCTGATCTTGCGGACCGCCTGCACGGCGCGGCCTTCCTGCTGGAAAGTGACAGACAGGTTCCGGACATCGAGAATGCGGCTCATGCAAAGGTCTTTCTGGGGTCGAACGCATCGCGCACCCCTTCAAAGATGAACACCAGAAGCGACAGCATGATGGCGAAGGTGAAGAAGGCCGAGAAGCCCAGCCAGGGGGCCTGCAGATTGTTGCGCGCCTGCAGGGTCATTTCACCAAGGCTGGGCGCTGACGAAGGCAGGCCGAAACCCAGGAAATCGAGCGCGGCCAGCGACCCGATGACGCCTGTGATGATGAAGGGCAAAAAGGTCAGGGTTGCCACCATGGCGTTGGGCAGGACATGACGGAACATGATGGTCAGGTTCGACACGCCCAGCGCGCGGGCGGCGCGGACATATTCGAAATTCCGCGCGCGCAGGAATTCCGCGCGCACCACGCCCACCAATCCGGTCCAGCCGAAAAGCGTCATCAGGAACACCAGCAACCAGAAATTGATCGCGAAGATCGAGGACAGGATGATGATGACGTAGAGCGACGGGACCGAGTTCCACAATTCGATCACGCGCTGGAACAAAAGATCCAGCAGCCCGCCGAAAAAGCCCTGCACGGCCCCTGCGGCAATGCCGATGATCGAGGTCAGGGTCGTGACGATCAGCGCGAAAGTGATCGACAGCCGGAACCCGTAGATGATCCGGGCCATCACATCGCGCGCGGTGTCATCCGTGCCCAGCCAGTGGCGGTCATCCGGGGGCGAGGGCGCGGCGCGGCCGATATCATTGATGGTGTTGTAGCTATAGGGGATCAGCGGCCAGAGCATCCAGCCCGGCGCGATCTCTTCGCCATCCACGATGCCAGTGGCGGCCTGTGCCATGGCCTCTTCGGGGTCGTCCAGACACAGCTCGGCCCCGCCCGTGCGGATCAGGCATTGCACTTCTGCGTCGCGATAGACGGCCTCGGTGCGGAAATCGCCACCAAAGGCCGTTTCGGGATAGAAGCGATGGATTGGGAAATGCAACTCGCCCCGGAAGCTGACGATGATGGGACGATCATTGGCGATATATTCGGCAAAGAGCGACAAGCCATACAGCACGCCCAGAATGATCAGCGACCAGAAGGCGCGGCGATTGGCCTTGAAATTACGCCAGCGGCGGCGGTTGAGGGCCGAAATGGTGATGCCGAAGCGCTTTTTCGGCGGCGGCATGGTGATCGTGCCATCCGGCTGCGGCACCGGATCGGGGGGCGAGACGAAGGCTTCCGTGCGCTGGTCCATGGCTCAGGTCTCCCGCGACTCGAAATCGATGCGCGGATCGATCCAGACATACATCAGGTCCGAGATCAGCCCGACCACCAGCCCGATCAACCCGAACACGAAGAGCGTGCCGAACATCACCGGGTAATCGCGCGCAACTGTCGCTTCAAAAGCCAGTCGCCCCAGCCCGTCGAGCGAGAATATCGTCTCGATCAACAGCGAGCCACCAAAGAACACGCCCACGAACACGGCCGGGAAGCCTGCGATCACGATCAGCATCGCATTGCGGAACACATGCCCATAGAGCACCTTGCCGTCACTCAGCCCCTTGGCGCGCGCTGTGATGACATAGTGTTTTCGGATTTCGTCCAGAAAACTGTTCTTGGTCAGCAATGTGAGCGTCGCAAAGGCTGAAATGGTCGAGGCGATCACCGGCAAGGTGATATGCCAGAAATAATCCCTGACCTTGCCCCAGAATGACAACGTCTCCCAGACCTCTTGCGGGCTGGTCAGCCCTCGGGCCGGGAAGATCTGGAAATACGACCCGCCCGCGAACACGACCAGCAGCAGGATCGCGAACAGGAAACCGGGGATCGCATAGGCCACGATGATCAGCCCGGATGTGAATGTGTCAAACCGCGACCCGTCGCGCACTGCCTTGCGGATGCCCAGCGGGATCGACACCAGATAGGCGATCAGCGTGGACCATAACCCCAGTGTGATCGAGACCGGTAATTTCTCGATCACCAGATCCACCACGGAAATCGAACGGAAATAGCTGTAGCCGAAATCGAAGCGCATGTAATTCCACATCATGTGCAGAAAGCGCTCGACAGGGGGTTTGTCGAAACCGAATTCGCGTTCCAGCTGCGCGATGAATTCCGGGGGCAGCCCGCGCGCGCCAGTATAGCGCTCGTCCTGGCCCGCCTGCATCTCTGAACCCATATCGCCGCGACCCCCGGCGATATTGGCGAACACGTCGCCCTCGCCCTGCATCCGGGCGATGACCTGTTCGATAGGGCCGCCGGGCACGAATTGCACCAGCGCGAAATTGATCAGCATCACCCCCAGCAAAGTGGGGATGATCAGGGCGAGGCGGCGCAGGATATAGGCGGCCATGCGTGATGGACCCTAGCGAATCGCGCCAGCGGCACGCAGCGCTTCAGCCTTGTCCGCATCATGCCACCAGATATCGATTTCCCCCAGGCTGAAGGGCGGCAACGGGTCCGGGTGGCCATACATGTCGTAATAGGCAATCATATGCTCGCCGCGATACCAGGTCGGCACCATGAAATACTCATGCCGCATGATCCGGTCAATCGCGCGGACGCCTGCGGCCATTTCGTCATAGGTGGTGGCATCGACGACGATATCGATCAGCTTGTCCACGGCCGGATGGCCAAAGCCGGCAGGGTTGAAAACGTCGTCGCGGTCTTCGGTGCCAAATCGCTGCGACAGCCCGATCCCTTCTTCCAGCCCGGTATTATAGCCTGCAACGATCATGTCATAATCGAAGGTCTGGCGCAGAAGCTGATATTGCGCCGGATCAATCCGCCGATATTCGGCATTCACCCCCAAACGCCGCAGGTTTTCGATATAGGGCAGGATGATCCGGTCGAAAGTGGCGTTACGCTCCAGAAACTCGATATCGAGCGTGTCGCCGTCAGCATTGCGCAAAAGCCCATCCGCATCAGTGGAATAGCCAGCTTCCTCCATCAGCGCGAGGGCCTGGCGCAGGTTGCCACGATCGAGCTGCCTGGCGCCTGATTCATGCGGCATGAAGGCCGGTTCAGTCAGGATTTCAGGGTCAATCAGGTGGGCAACTGTCTGCAGATATTCCAGCTCCAGCCCTTCGGCGACCCCGCGCGCGTGCAGATCAGAGCCCTGCCAGAAGCTTTCACGCTGGTCGAACATGCCGAATTGCAGGGTCTCATTGGTGAAGGTGAAGTTATACATCAAGCCAAGCGCCCGACGGATATTGCGATCCTGCAGCAGCTCTTGTCGCAGGTTGAACACGAAGCCGCTGGCGGTGGGCAGATTGCCATCTTCGGGTTCGGCGCGGACCACATGCCCGCGCTGCACCGCTGGAAAGTCATAGGCCGTGGCCCAGTTGATCGAGCTGTTCTCGACCCGGAATGTGTAATCGCCCGAGGTGAAACCGATGAAAGCTGCATTCGAATCCGCGTAATAAACTATGCGTATGCGGTCAAAATTGGCGCGCCCCTGCATCGCGGGCAAATCCCGACCCCAATAATCGGGGTTGCGCCGGTAGACGATCTCGCGCCCCGCTGTCGCGCGGTCCAGCATGAAGGGGCCAGAGCCCGGCGAGATATCCATCCGCGATTCGTCCAGCCGCGCGCCGGTTTCCTCGTACCAGGCTTTCGACCAGGCCGGTGTCCCCCCCACAAGCGAGATCAGGTTCTTGCGCGGAATCCCGTCCGCAAAGGTGAATTTCACGCGGTGATCATCCAGCGCCTCGGCGCTGGCCACAACCTGACTGACGTAATTCGCGTAAGAGGGCGTGCCCTGATCAAGCAGCAACTTGTGTGAAAAGACCAGATCATGCGCGGTCAGCGGGGTGCCATCGGAAAACTGCGCTTCGGGACGCAGGTGGAAGATGACCCAGTCCTTGCTTACAGGATATTCCATATGGGTGCAGAGCAGGCAATAGCTGGCGCTGACCTCATCAAGCGATGAGGTCAGGATACGCTCATACATGACGGTGGACAGACGCCCCGGTGTGCCGCGCAGGGTGGAATAGGCGTTCATGCTGTCAAACGTGCCTTCGGCCGACAGCGAAATCGTGCCGCCCTTCGGCGCGTCGGGATTGACGAAATCGAAATGGGGGAAGTCAGCAGGGTATTTCAGATCGCCGAAAGTGGAATAGCCATGCGTGCTGATGATTTCCGGCTCGGTCACGGGCTCGGTCGCCGAAGCAGGCAGCGCGAATGAGAGTGACAGTAACAGCCCGGTGACGGAAAGACGTGCAGTCGTCTTGCAAAACATTGGCAACTCCTCCTCTGGCGGGCCTCTTTCTTGCTGGGCCTTCGGCTCCTTTATTTAGTCTTTCTGCGCGGCTGTCGACTGCTGAGCGCGCGTTTCACGGTCAGGACAAGGGATTTTGATGGAAACCGCCATGAAAAAAGGCCGCCCGGCATCCGGACGACCCTGCAGTCAAACCATGGCTGCGGTAATCAGCTCTCGCTTTCCATGTAAGCGATCAGGTTTGCACGGTCCTGCACATCCGAAATACCGCGGAAACTCATCGACGTGCCAGGCGTGACCGCATTCGGGTTCTCGATGAAGGCCGACAGCACTTCCGGCGTCCAGGCATCGCCCGCTTGCGCAAGCGCACCGGAATAGTTGAACCCGTCAACCTCGCCGATGGCGCGGTTTACAACGCCGTGAAGATACGGACCGACACCGTTGCGCCCCTCTTCCAGCGCGTGGCAGGCGCGACATTGCGACCACAACCGCGATCCGGCGCTGGCATCGGCAACTTCCCAGGCCTCGTCAAAGCTCAGTTCGGCCACGGGCTCTGCCGCGACATCATCTGCACCCGTGTCGATCACGAATGCCTGTGGCGCATTGGCATTGCGCGGCACATAGATTTCCTTGGCAGCCCAGTTGCCCAGAAGAAAGACCAGCAACGCGCCGCAAAAGGCGGCGACGGCCTTGGTGATCACCATCGTGTCAAACATATCGCAATCCTGTAGCCCAGCAGAGTTGCGCCTATGTATCCGCTTCCCCTTGCAGGTTTCAAGCGATAGTTAGCGCGACGAAATGCCCGACAGGGCGAAATCGGCAAGTGTGAGCGGAAACATGTCAGGCAGAATTGCATTTCAAGGGGAACTCGGTGCCTATGGGCACCAGGCTTGCGCTGATGCGCGCCCGGATTACACGCCCCTGCCCTGCATGACCTTTCATGACACAATGTCCGCTGTTCGCGATCGCGCGGCCGATCTGGCCATGGTCGCGGTCGAAAACTCGATCTACGGGCGCGTGGCCGATGTGCATCAGCTGCTGCCCGAAAGCGGGTTGCATATCGTCGCCGAAGCGTTCGTGCGGGTGCATGTCAATCTGCTGGGCGTCAGGGGCGCGCGGCTGGATCAGGTCCGCGAGGCGCATGGCCATCCGGTGATCCTGCCGCAATGCAGCGGCTTCCTGCGCAGACACGCGATCAATGGTGTGATCAGTTCCGACAATGCTCGCGCTGCGCGCGAAATAGCCGAGCGCGGTGATCCGTCCCATGCGGCGCTTGCCAGCGAGATGGCTGCCAAGATCTACGGGCTCGAGGTGCTGGCCGCCCATATCGAAGACCGCCCCGACAACACCACGCGGTTTCTGATCATGGCCCGCGATATCGACCTCATGCGGCGGGGTGAGCAGATGATGACCAGCTTCCTGTTTCGCGTGCGCAACATTCCTGCGGCACTTTACAAGGCGATGGGCGGCTTTGCGACGAATAATGTGAACATGCTGAAGCTCGAAAGCTACATGGTGGATGGCTCTTTCACCGCGACCCAGTTTTTCGCCGAGATCGAAGGTCACCCAGAGGATGAAAATGTGGCGCGTGCGCTCGATGAACTGCGCTATTTCACGTCCTATCTGCAGATTCTCGGCACTTATCCCGCCGACCCGGCGCGGCGATAGCACGGCCCGGCGGGAGCAATCCGGGGCCGTGTCACCAGGCAATCCAAGGCTGTTTTCATCTTGCCTCAAATACTCTCGCCGAAGGCTGCGGGCCGCAAGGCCCGCGACCCCTTCAGACACGCGGCAGCCCAGCAAAAACCGAAGAAACTCAGGCGTCACCGCGCTCCGGCTGGCAGCAGTGCAGCAGCGCCGCCGCAGGACACTGATGCGTCAGCCCATCTGCGCCAGAACCTTGACCAGCGCCGGGCGCGCGGTCATGCGCTCAAGATAGGCCCCCAGCCGTTCTTCCTGAATCGGGAATTTCGCGACTTTTGCCCAGATGCCGCAATGGGTGAGCAGAATATCAGGAACGGTCATCTGTGCCCCCATCAGGAAATCCCCTTCACCCATCCGGTGCACCAGCGTTTTCTGGCTATGGGTAAACTCCCAGATCAGCGATTCCTTGATCGAGGATTGCCGCATCGCTTCGGGCAGAATGAAGGAATGGCGCGCGGCCATCCACAAGGCCGCGTCAAATTCATCGAGCAGAAATTGTGTCAGACTGTCCTGCCGGGCGCGATCCAGCGTGCCTGCCGGATAGGTCAGCGCGCCATGCTTGTCGGCCAGATACTGGATGATCGCGGTCGAATCCGTGATCGGCGTGCCATCCTCGATCAATACCGGTACTTTTCCGGCCGGGTTGAAACTGATCACCCCTTCCGAACGCGGCGCGGCAGGGATATGCTCATAAGACTGGCCAAGTTCTTCCAGCATCCACAGCACGCGCGTCGCGCGGGAATTTGCCTTGCCGATGACTGTATACATGTATCCCTCTTCTACCTGCGTCCCATCATCGCCAGCCGGATCAGGGCACGTTCCATGACCGCCATGCTGGGCGCGTTGGACGCGGAGCGCAAGGTCAGATCGGCCTCGACCAGATCGGCAAGCGCGCGTTCCAGCCGCGCCAGCCCCCAGCCCTGCGCCTGCGCCAGCATGCGGTCACGGCGCGGACCGAAGATGGGCGGGCGGGCGCGCTGAATGCCTGCGGATGGCCCGCCCGGATCGCAACTGATCGCATGCAGGCTGCGGAAATGCCGCATCGCCATGATCGCGAGCGTCACCGCCGCCACGCCCTGCGCCTGCAACCTTGCAAGCAACGGGCCGATCTGCGCGGCATGTCCATCGGCCACAGCGTTCAGCAGATCATCGACTGCCGCTTCCGTGCTGATGGGGGCAATCGCGGCCACATCTTCGGGGGCAAGCGGGGTGCTGTCGCCGAATTTGTAGAGCGCGAGTTTTTCCAGCGTCTGCCGGAAATCCCCCGGATCGAGCGCGCGCGACAGCGCCACCAGATCGCGCATCGCGTCACTGCCGACCTGCGTCAGCCCGGCCTGTGCAAGTGCCGCCTCGATCTCTTCGCGCGTGGGCGGTTCGTCATAGATCCCCACGGC
>SKRP01000070.1 GCA_007118445.1 Natronohydrobacter sp. | reverse complement strand
GTGGGCGAGTCGAGCCGCATCCCATCTACCACAACACCGGTTTCGAATTTCTTTTCCGCCCAGCCACGCGCATAGAGAAACCCGTCGATAAACTCGGAAACCCGGCTTTTGCTGCCGCCGCCGGTCGTGATCCAGCTTTTGCGCAGCCGGAATTCTGTCAGGACCGACATGATGTCGTCCCATTCATCGGGGAAATCCGATGTCAGAATCGCGCTCGCATGTTTCCACTCATGGACCTCGTAATGGTCGCGAATGAACTGCGGCAGTCGGTCTTGCAGCATCTGGTGGGATCCTCTGGCTGCCGCTACCGTATGTTGTCAGCGCGCGAAAGGCAATCGGGCTTGCCCCGATATGCGCAACAGATTACTTGTGGGATTGCCTCGGGGTGCCCGGATACGGGCTGAGATGCAATCCTTGCGAACCCGTTGAACCTGAACCGGTTAAGACCGGCGGAGGGAAGGGTCTGGCGAAAGCGCCGCTTCATTCTCCGCCCGTGGTGAAAATGGAGAGATGCGATGCGATATCCCCTGTTCGCGGCTGTGGCAGCCCTGACAATCAGCCCCTTGCAGGCCGAAACGCTGGTGGTGCTGGCCCCTGATTATTTCGGCTCAAGCTGGGGGCCGGGCCCTGCGATCAAGGAAGGGTTCGAGGCCCGCTGCGATTGCACGCTCGACTTCCGCACCGGCGATGTGCTGCCGCGCCTGATGCTGGACGGCGCGCGCACCGAGGCCGATGCCGTGATCGGTCTGAACACCGACATGACCCTGCGCGCACGCGAAGCCGGGCTGTTTGCGCCGCATGGGCAGGATCTGGGCGCACTGACCCTGCCGGTTGACTGGCAGGATGATCTGTTCCTGCCCTTCAACTGGAGCTTCATCGCATGGGTCTATGACCAGACCGCACTGGCGGATGCGCCAACATCTTTCGCCGAATTGCTGGAACGCGACGAGATCAGCCTGGTCTGGCAGGATCCGCGCGCGTCGGCTTCGGGTCTGTCGCTGCTGCTCTGGGTCGATCAGATCTTTGGCGAGGCGGCCGAGGAAGTCTGGCGCAATCTGGCCGCGCGCACCATCACGGTGACTGCGGGCTGGTCGGAATCTTACGGCATGTTCACCAGCGGCGAGGCCGATATGGTGCTCAGCTACACCACCTCGCCTGCCTATCACATTGTCGCGGAAGAGGATGACAGCATCGCCGCCGCGATTTTCGACGAGGGGCATTATGTCATGGCCGAAGTGGCAGGCGTGCTGGATGGGGCCGCGAACCCGGAACTCGCGCGCGATTTCATGGCCTATATCCTGTCGCCCGAGTTTCAGGACATGATCGCTTATGGCAACTGGTCCTACCCTTCGGCCCTGCCGCGCGAAGACTGGCCCGAGGTGATGCGCGATTTGCCCATCCCCGAGACCGCGATTTTCCTCGATGAGGTCGAAGCGGAAGCCCGGCGCAGCCCGGCGCTGGAGACCTGGCTGCAGGGCATGACACGTTGAGCGAGCCCGCCCGCCAGGCCCGTGCGCTGGCGCTTCTCTTCGGGGGGCTGGTTGCGGGCTGGCTGGTGATGCTGAATTTCGGCGCGCTGGGGGCTGTCGCCTGGCGCGCCGAAGGGCTGAGCGCCTTGCGTGGGTCTGACTGGGCTGCCGTGCGCTTCACGCTGTGGCAGGCGCTGTTGTCCGCCGGGCTGTCGGTCCTGCTGGCAATTCCCATCGCCCGCGCCTTGGCCCGACGGCAGTTTTTCGGGCGCGGGCTGCTGATCACGCTGATGGGTGCGCCCTTCATCCTGCCGACACTGGTTGCGGTGCTGGGCCTGCTGGCGGTGTTTGGCCGCTCCGGGCTGGTCAATCAGTTTTTCGACAGCCTGGGTCTGGCACGCTTCAACATTTTCGGCCTGCATGGCGTGGTTCTGGCGCATGTGTTCTACAATCTGCCACTGGCGACGCGCATCCTGCTACAGGGCTGGGGGTCCATTCCCGCCGAGCGCTTCCGGCTGGCCGCCGCGCTGGGCTTCAGCGCGCGCGACACCTTCCGGCAGTTGGAAGCGCCGATGCTGCGCGATCTTGTGCCGGGGGCGGCTCTCGTGATCTTCCTGATCTGCCTGACCAGCTTCTCGGTGGCGCTGACCATGGGCGGGGGGCCGCGCGCGACGACGGTGGAACTGGCGATCTATCAGGCGTTCCGGTTTGATTTCGACATGGGCCGCGCGGCAGCGCTGGCGCTGGTGCAATTCGCGCTTTGTGCCGGGGCAGGGGTGATCGCGTGGCGCGTGGCCCTGCCCTCCAGCCTGGGCGGCGGGCTGGACCGGCCTGTGCAGCGCTTCGATCTGGGGGGCAGGGGGTTGCGGCTCTGGGATGCGGCGCTGATTCTGGCGGGCGCATTGTTCCTGCTGTTGCCGCTGGGCATGGTGATCCTGCGCGGTGCGCCGCATGTGGCGGGATTGCCACCCGAGGTCTGGCAGGCCGCTGGCCGTTCATTGACCGTGGCGCTGGGGGCGACAGCATTCACTCTTGCGATGACATTGGCGCTGGCCCATGCAATCCTCGCGCGTGAGGGCAAGCGCGGCGCGGCGCTGGAATGGCTGGGGCTGGCGGCACTCGCGGCCTCGCCGCTGGTGATCGGAACAGGGGTGTTTCTGCTGATCCGCCCGCTGGCCAATCCGCGCGATTTCGCGCTCGCGGTCACGATGCTGGTCAATGCGGGCATGGCGATGCCTTTTGCGCTGCGTCTGATTCTGCCCGATCTGCGCGCAGCAACGGCGACCCAAGGGCGTCTGGCCAGCGCTTTGGGCCTGCACGGCTGGGCGCGGCTGCGTATCGTCACCCTGCCGCGCCTGCGTCGGCCCCTGGGCTTTGCGGCCGGGCTGACCGCCGCGCTGTCGATGGGGGATCTGGGCGTGATCATGCTGTTTGCCGAACGTGAGGGCGCGACCCTGCCGATGCAGCTTTACCGGCTGATGAATGCCTATCGGCAGGATGACGCTGCAGGGGCCGCGCTGGTGCTGCTGGCGCTCAGCCTTGCGCTGTTTGTGCTGTTCGAGCGATGGGGGCGCGGACGTGCTGGAACTTGACCGGGTGACGATCACGCAGGATGATTTCGCGCTGGCCGCAGATTGGGCGATCCCGGCGGGGGCGCTGGTCGCCGTAATCGGCCCTTCTGGCGCAGGGAAATCCACGTTGCTGGGCGCGGTTGCCGGGTTTGTGCCCGTGAACCGGGGGCGCGTGCTCTGGCAAGGGCGCGAGATCACGCAGGACAGCCCGCCGCAGCGCCCGGTCTCGATCCTGTTTCAGGACAATAACTTGTTCCCGCATCTGTCGGCGTTTCAGAATGTCGCGCT
>SKRP01000267.1 GCA_007118445.1 Natronohydrobacter sp. | reverse complement strand
TGGTCTGCACATGCGAGAAATAGGCCAGATCGCGGATGCCCGGCACGCCCTGCGCTTCCAGGAAATCCACTGCCAAAGGCCCCTGCAGCGAGATATCATGCAGATTGTCGTCGAAGCGGATATCCACATCGCGGCCCAGTGCTGCCATGGTCAGTTGCTCATGCCCCTGACCTGATCCATGCACGACCATGTAAGCATTCGGCCCCGTGCGATAGATCACGCAATCGTCGATGAACTTGCCTTCATCGTTCAGCATGGTCGCATAAGAACTGCGCCCCGGCTTGATCTTGTCGGCATTGCGGGTCGTGGCGCGGTCGATGACATGGAACGCATGCGGCCCGACCACATGCACCTTTTTCAGCCCGGACACATCCATGAACCCCGCCTTGGTGCGGATCGCGAGATATTCCTCTTCCTGATCCTTGTCATAGCTCCAGGCCGTTCCCATGCCCGACCAGTCCTCCAGCGCCGAGCCCATCGCCCGGTGACGGTCGGCCAGTGCCGAAAAGCGCCATGATGTCATCATCTCAATTCTCCCTGTTTGGTTCGATCTGGTTCTATCTGGTTCTTTTCGGTTGCGCTGTTGGCAACAGGACTTCCGAAAGCATGCCATACTTGGCCAAATCAGACAGTGAAAATCAATACGAAAAGAAAATATTTTTACTGAAAGGCAATTTTTGAGGCAGAAACAGTGAACTCCGCCCCGCCATGGGCGCAGATAACCGGTGCTACCGGACCAATTATCAAACCACTTGGAGCAGCCCGGCGATTCGCGCCGCGCAATGCCCGGAAATTTCGCGCGGCTTAAGAACCAAATGAATATTTGTTTCTTCTTAGTTGAATCATTCCGAGGATGCTGCTAGCGTCCGTTCAACTCAACAAAGATCGGAGCGACCAGAATGTGTGGAATTGTCGGATTGTTCCTGAAAGACAAATCCCTGGAGCCGCGACTCGGGGAGATGCTGACCGATATGCTGGTCACCATGACCGATCGCGGCCCCGACAGTGCCGGAATCGCCATCTATGGCGGCAGCGCCGATGGTCAGGCCAAGCTGACGATCCAGTCGGATCAGGCCGACGAGGATTTCGAAACGCTGGCCGATGATCTGGGCGGCATCCTTGGCGTAACCATCACATTGCAGCGCAAGGACACCCATGCTGTGCTGACCCTGCCCGCAGACAAGGTCGCGCCCGCCCGCGCAGCGCTGCGCGACCTGCGCCCTGGCCTGCGCGTCATGAGCGATGGCGACACGATCGAGATCTACAAGGAAGTCGGGCTGCCCAAGGACGTGGCGGCGCGGTTCGACATTTCCACCATGTCCGGCACCCACGGGATCGGCCATACCCGCATGGCGACCGAATCAGCGGTGACCACGCAGGGCGCGCATCCTTTCTCGACCGGGGCGGATCAATGCCTTGTCCATAACGGCTCGCTGTCCAACCACAATAACTGGCGGCGCAAGCTGAAGCGCGAAGGCATCCGCATCGAAAGCATGAATGACACCGAAGTCGGCGCGGCCTATCTGACATGGAAAATGCAGAACGGTGCCAGCCTGGGCGAGGCGCTCGAGGGCACGCTCGACGATCTGGACGGCTTCTTCACCTTCGTTGTCGGCACCAAGGACGGGTTTGGCGTTGTCCGCGACCCGATTGCCTGCAAACCTGCGGTCATGGCCGAAACCGATCAATATGTGGCCTTCGGGTCCGAATACCGCGCGTTGGTCAACCTGCCGGGGATCGAATCCGCCCGCGTCTGGGAACCCGAGCCCGCAACTGTCTATTTCTGGAGTCACTGAGCCATGCAAACAATCGATCTTGCAACCCAGTCCCTGCGCGACATGAACGCCACCCTGCAGGGGCAGGCAGACCAGACCAACGCCACCAGCTGGGAAGTGCTGAACCCGCGCGGCGCGCATGCCGTGGCCGTGGGGCTGGACGCGCCGATTGAAGTCACTGTGCGCGGCTCGACCGGCTATTACACTGGCGGCATGAACAAGCAGGCGACAGTCCATGTCGCAGGCTCTGCCGGGCCGGGTGTGGCTGAAAACATGATGTCCGGCACAGTCATCATCGACGGCGATGCCAGCCAGTATGCCGGTGCGACCGGGCGCGGTGGCCTGCTGGTGATCAAGGGCAATGCCTCGTCGCGCTGCGGGATTTCGATGAAAGGCATCGATATCGTGGTGCAGGGCAATATCGGGCATATGTCGGCCTTCATGGGGCAGGCAGGCAATCTGGTGGTCTGCGGCGATGCGGGCGACGCTTTGGGCGATTCGCTTTATGAAGCGCGGCTTTTCGTGCGCGGGTCGGTGAAAAGCCTTGGCGCGGATTGCATCGAGAAGGACATGCGCCCCGAACATCTGGAGATTCTGCGCGATCTTTTGGCACGCGCCGGGATTGATGCCAAACCGGAAGAGTTCCGCCGCTACGGATCGGCGCGCAAGCTCTATAATTTCGACGTCGACAATGCTGCGGCCTATTGAGGGAACCCACCCATGAACCAACATGACAAACGCATCCCGCAGACCGTGCCGATCCAGTCCGCGACCTATTCCAACCCGATCAACTCTGAAATCCGCCGCGCCGCTGCAACCGGCATCTATGACATTCGCGGCGGCGGCGCGAAACGCAAGGTGCCGCATTTCGATGATCTGCTGTTCCTGGGCGCGTCAATCAGCCGTTACCCGCTCGAAGGCTACCGCGAGAAATGCGATACCCGCGTCACGCTGGGCACCCGTTTCGCGAAAAAGCCCATCGAACTGGATATCCCCGTCACCATAGCGGGCATGAGCTTCGGCGCGCTATCCGCACAGGCCAAGGAAGCGCTGGGGCGCGGGGCTTCAGCCGCGGGCACCTCGACCACGACAGGCGATGGCGGCATGACGCCCGAAGAGCGCGGCCATTCCACCAAGCTCGTCTATCAGTACCTGCCCTCGCGCTACGGCATGAACCCTGACGATCTGCGCCGCGCCGATGCGATTGAAGTCGTCGTCGGTCAGGGCGCGAAACCGGGCGGCGGCGGGATGCTGCTGGGCCAGAAGATCAGCGACCGCGTGGCCGAAATGCGCACCCTGCCCAAGGGCATCGACCAGCGCTCTGCCTGCCGTCATCCTGACTGGACCGGGCCGGATGATCTGGAAATCAAGATCCTTGAGCTGCGCGAAATCACCGGCTGGCAGGTTCCAATCTATGTGAAGGTCGGCGGCACACGGCCCTATTACGACACAGCGCTTGCAGTGAAAGCCGGGGCCGATGTGGTCGTGCTGGACGGGATGCAGGGCGGCACGGCGGCCACGCAGGATGTGTTCATCGAACATGTCGGCCTGCCGAT
>SKRP01000087.1 GCA_007118445.1 Natronohydrobacter sp. | reverse complement strand
AGTCATCCGTGATGATCGGGATCAACCGGCGATGCTCTTTTGGACCAACCGGAATTTCACATAGTTTTCCGACAATTGGCGCGTAACGTTCATCCGATGGATGAACAGCAACCGCGCCGTCACCCAGCATGGTTTCCGGTCGCGTCGTCGCAATCGAGATGTAATCCCGCATCTCGCGGAAAATCACTTTGCCGTCTTCATCTTGCTCCAAATACTCATAGCTCTCACCCCCGGCGAGCGGGTATTTGAAATGCCACATATGACCGTCAGTTTCGATATTCTCGACTTCCAGATCGGAAATCGCAGTCTCGAATTTCGGGTCCCAGTTGACCAGCCGCTTGCCGCGATAAATCAGACCCTTGTCATACATATCAACAAAGACCTTGATCACCGCATCATGGAAATTGCCCTCTTCCCCCGCAGGTGCCCCCGGTGCGCCCGACATGGTAAAGGCATTGCGCGACCAATCCAGCGAACAGCCCAGCCGCTTCAACTGCTCGATGATCGTGCCGCCGGATTTCTGCTTCTGTTCCCAGACCTTTGCGATGAAATCCTCGCGGGTGAAATCCGTGCGCTTCTGGCCCTGAGCGGCCAATTCACGCTCAACCACCATCTGGGTTGCAATCCCGGCATGGTCCTGCCCCGGCTGCCAGAGCGTGTCAAACCCGCGCATCCGGTGCCAGCGGACCAGAATATCCTGCAATGTATTGTTGAAAGCGTGGCCGATATGCAGATTGCCGGTCACATTGGGCGGCGGGATCATCACGCAGAAGCTTTCGTCGCGCCGCTTCGCCGCACCTGCACGAAACGCCCCGGCGGCTTCCCAGTGCGACGCGATCCGCGCCTCTGCCGCTTTTGCGTCGAAAGTCTTGTCCATCGCCATCTGCCCGGCCCTGTCCTGCTGCGTTCCGCGTGCTTGTAACGCCCACTGCAGCCAAGGGAAAGCCCCGCAAGACACCGAAGCGGCAGCCTCCGCGAAAGGTCAGCGCAGTGTGATTGCCCCGGAACCCAACGCTTCAGACAGCAGACCGACCGCTTCGGCCAGCCGCGCATCGATGATGCCCAGATATTCGGTCCAGCTGTGCAGCCCTTCCAGCGGCGCTGCCCCGTCGGAAATGCCGCGCAGCACCACCAGCGGCAGCTTGAAGCGCTGGCAGGCGCGCCAGATGGCGAAGCTCTCCATATCAACCATATCCTCGGCAACGCGGTCATAAGCCGCGCCCGAGACGATATTTGCGCCCGTTGACAGGCGAGCAGCGGGCAGGTCCGGGATCAGCAGGTCAAGCGGCACCTGCGCAGGCAGGTCCAGAAACGGCGTCACCCCCGCCTCAAACCCCAGCGCCGAAGCATCCATGTCACGGTAAGCCAGCGCATCGGCCTGGTAGACCGCGCATTGCTCCAGCCGCGCCGATCCGGCAGAGCCAAGCGAGACCACCAGATCGGGCCGCTGCCCCTGCTGCTGCAGTTCTGCCAGCGTGGCGGTTGCGACCACAGCGGCCTCTACCGGGCCGACGCCGGTCATGACCGGCGTGAACAGCGCGCGCAGGCAGGGGCCGTATTCCGGCTCTGCTGCCATCAGGAACAGCACGCGCCTGCCTGCGAGCTCACTCAGCACGAAGCGAAGCCCTGCGCGCGACATGAACCGCGCATTGCGCGCGCGCCACGACCTTGCTGGCAGTCGAGCCCAGCAGCAGGTTTTGTGTGCCGGGCCGGTGCGAAGCAATCACGATGCAATCCACGCTCTGCAGATTGGCAAAATCGAGGATTTCCTGCGCCGTGTTGCCTTCCGCCACCACCGCCTGCGCATTCTCAAACCCTGCGGCCAGTTCGGTCAGATCCGTCTCGATCGAGGCGCGCAGCTCTTCATTCCAGCCTTCGGGCAGATAATTCAGCGCAAAGACGGGCGCAGGTTCCATCACATGCATCAGACTGATCCGCGCCCCCGGCGCGGCCAACGCTTTCGCGATGACAAGGCTTTCATCGGCGTCATGCGCGGTGTCATAGGCCACTGTGACAAGCAGATGCTTATACATCTTCACTCTCCCTGTAATTTGCCACAGTTAAACAGGGAAGCGGTGCAAGGGAAAGCCCCTGCTCCGGCTATGGTGTGAAAATGAAAAAGGCGGCCCATGGGCCGCCTTTGACAGAATATCAGCGTTGCAGATCAGCCCTGCGTCGCGCTTGTCACATCGACCGACACGCCCGGCCCCATCGACGAGCTGATCGAGACCTTCTGCAGATAAGCCCCTTTCGCGCCCGAAGGTTTGGCCTTGGCCACTGCGTCAACAAAGGCGCGCAGGTTTTCCGCGAGCTTGCCCGCGTCAAACGATGCCTTGCCGATCCCGGCATGGATGATCCCGGCCTTTTCGACCTTGAACTGCACCTGACCGCCCTTGGCGCTCTCGACAGCGGCTTTCACATCCATCGTCACCGTGCCGACCTTGGGGTTCGGCATCAGGTTGCGCGGCCCGAGAATCTTGCCCAGACGGCCCACGATCGGCATCATGTCCGGGGTTGCGATGCAACGGTCGAACTCGATCTTGCCGGACTGGATGGTTTCCATCAGGTCTTCGGCGCCAACGATATCCGCGCCCGCGGCCTTGGCCTCATCCGCCTTGGGGCCACGCGCGAAAACAGCAACGCGCACGGTCTTGCCAGTGCCGTTGGGCAGGGTGACAACACCGCGCACCATCTGGTCCGCGTGACGCGGATCGACGCCCAGATTCATCGCGACTTCGACCGTCTCGTCGAACTTGGCCGAGACATTGCCCTTGACCAGCGCCACTGCATCCTCGACCGACAGGTTTTCCTTGCCGGCAAAGGCCTCGCGGGCGGCCTTGATACGTTTTCCGAGTTTCGCCATGAGCTCAGCCTTTCACTTCGATGCCGCAGGATTTCGCCGAGCCTGCGATGATTTCCATTGCGCCCTCGATCGTGTTGGCATTCAGGTCTTTCATCTTGGCTTCGGCGATCTCGCGGATCTGCTTGGTGGTCACGGAGCCCTGCACAGTGCGGCCCGGCATCGGCGAGCCCTGCGCGCGGTTGCGCTTGCCCTGCGGCTTCAGACCTGCCGCACGCTTGAGATACCAGGACGCCGGGGGCGTTTTCAGGTCCATGGTGAAGGACTTGTCCTGATAATAGGTGATCACGCAGGGGATCGGCGCGCCGGGCTCGAGCTCGGCCGTGCGCGCGTTGAACTCCTTGGTGAACATCATGATATTGATGCCGCGCTGACCCAGAGCGGGACCAACAGGCGGCGACGGGTTGGCTTTGCCCGCCGGAATTTGCAGCTTGAGCTGCCCAACTACTTTCTTGGCCATCTGGCCTCTCCTTCT
>SKRP01000115.1 GCA_007118445.1 Natronohydrobacter sp. | reverse complement strand
GGCCCGGAGTCAGGCCCGGAGTCGGAGTTGGAGTCGGGGTCGGGGTTTTCCGCAAGCTCGGTCATGGCCTCTGACGCGGCGTCTTCGGCGGTCGCGTCAAGCGCTGCGCGCTCTTCGGGCTCTGCCAGCGAGAACCCGGCGGCGACAGCTTCGGCGATCAACTCTTCCGGGCTGGGCTCCGGGGGTGACAAATCTGCCTCGGAACGCGGCGGCGGTGTCACAGGCAGGACCGCAGGTGCCATTGCGTCAGGCTCTGGCTCGGGCTCAGCGAGCGCTGCCACAGCCGTATCAACGCTTTCACGCACGGCCAGCAACAGATCTTCTTCTGGTTCGCCGACCGGGCGCGGTTTTGGGCGCGGGCTTTTTCGCACGGCGCGCTGCAGGCGGATGGTTTTCGCCGATCCACCGGGTTCGGCATGTGCCGCATTGTCATTGGCCGTCGAGCGCGGCGCGGCCGAGGCCACAGCCGTTCCGCCCGACCCCTGATAGGCCGGGGTGCGCGGAGCGCGGGTGGCGACACGGTTGGGCGCGCGGCTGAAGCCGATATCCATCAACTCGGCGACATGGGCATTGCGCGCCGCTGAGGATGTGCCGCCGAACATGGTGGCGATGATATGCTTGTTGCCACGCTTGGCCGAGGCCGTCAGATTGAACCCGGCCGCGCGGGTAAAGCCGGTCTTGATCCCGTCTGCGCCGCTATAGGCATCGAGGAAACGGCGATTGGTGTTCGGCACCGTCGCGACACCGGCATGATCGCTGCGACGCGAGAACATGTTAAAGTATTGCGGATAATCGAAATAAAGCTGCCGCCCGAGAATGGTCATGTCCCGCGCCGTCGACACATGCCCGGCCTGTGTCAGCCCATGCGGGTTGCGGAATGTGGTATTGGACATGCCCATCGCGCGGGCGGTGCGGGTCATGCGTTCGGCAAATGCCTCGACCGAGCCGGATATTCCTTCGGCGATCACGACACTCGCATCATTGGCCGAGCGCAGGGCCGCCGCGCGCAGCAGGTAGCGCAGCGAGATACGCTGCCCGGGCCGCAGACCAAGGCAGACACAGGTCGTGCCGGTCGCACGGCGACTGACGGTGAATTGCGTGTCCAGCGTGACCTCTCCATGTTTGACCGCCTCGAAAGCGACATAGAGCGTCATCATCTTGGTCAGCGACGCGGGGTGCAGGCGGGTGTCATGGTTGCGCGCGAAAATCACCTCGCCATTCCGGGCATCCATCACAAGCGCTGCGTAAGGGGCCGCATGGGCTGTGCCTGCAAGGGCCAGCGCGCAGAATAGTGACAATATCGCCAGGGCATGGCGAATCGATCGCATGGGGTGCGCCTGCATTCCGTGCCTCTGTTTCTGCCCGCTGTTTTTTGTGCGGATCAACTGCTCAGTGAAAGGATAGCATGAGAGTCAGAACAGGAAAAGCAAGAATTTACAGTATGTTTCAGGGCGTTCTTCACGCGGCGGGGTGCTAGCTATAGCGTGCGTGACGGCGGCTGACCACCAGATAGACCCCAGTGGAGGGGGGGCATGTCCAGCATAAGCGCAGATTTCTTTGCGCCTGTGCGACCGGGGGCTTCGGTCCGGGCCAGGCCGGGGGCTGACATGCCGGACCCTGCCAGCGCGCATCGCGCAACCGCGCCGCACTGCCGGGCCTGACGACTCATACCGGATGTCAGCGCCCTGTTCCTGTCGGACACGGCACGACACGACGCAGTTCGCGCAGCTGATCGGGCGATCCGGCAGAAAAAGGTTGATTTTTGTTGACTGATCAGTCAATCAACAATCGCCCGGTGCCTGCTCCTGTTGCAGATGCCTGCATCGGTCTATGCAAGAAGATGAAAGCCGACAGGGCTGATATGTCCTGGACAGATGATATCCAAGGGGAGGAGACCCGGATGACATTGATCATCACCATTGCCTATCTCAGCGTTCTGGCCTGCGCACTCTTCGTGCTGTTGCGATGGCCACGGCTCAAGGTGCAGGGGGAAACACCTGTGGGTCTGCTGACGCTGATCGCATTGTTGTTCACAGCAGGTCTGGACATGGGACTGGTGATGCTGCCCCTGTCCGAGTTCCCGGTCTATGAGGCCGATCCGGTCTATGATTTTTCCAACGCGCTCGCCGTCGAGTTCGGCATGTGGGGGCCGCTGGTCTGGCTGATGTATTTCGTGACGACCGTCTATTTCGTCGCGCTGGAGCCCCGGCTGAAACTCTTCGAGATCGGCGTGATCAAATGGGTCTACAATCTGACGATCATCGCGACCTGCGCCTTTACCTGCTATCTGTTCATGATCAATCTGCCGGGCTATGCCCCCGAATTGTCTCAGGCCGTAATCTGGATGATCGCGATTGGCGTGATTGCCTTTGCCGTGACCTCATCGGGCGATCTGCGGGTGATGAAATGGCTGGCTATCGTCTCGACCTACGGTTTCGGCGTGCTGGCCTTCACGGCGCTGGCGGTGGTGGCCTTTGCCTATAGCGGGATCGGATTCGATGCGCTGTTCGTCAATCTGGGTCTGCTCAGCGACTATTTCGCGCATCTTCACCGTTTCGCCACGCCGATTTCGGATTATCACGAATTCTACCTTTTCTGGTGGTTCGCCTGGAGCCTGATGATCGGCCAGTTCGTGGCGCGTTTCGTCAATGGCCTGCCACTGTGGCAGCTGGCGCTGGCCATGGTGTTCCTGCCTGCCATCCCCATCGGGCTGTGGTTCAGCGTGCTGTTCATCTATCACCAGAACGCAATCGAAATCCCGGTCTGGCTGAACTGGTTCATGATCAGCGTGGGGATCGTCTTCGTGATCAACTCGCTGGACAGCCTGATCCGGCTCTATTCGGCCAATCTGGGCTGGACCCGCACCAGCCTGGGGGATCGCGGCTATTATCCGCTGCATTTCATCCTGCAGCTGGGACTGGTCGGGGCCTATTTCTTCACCCCGTTCGAGATCCACTGGGTCGGGCTCGTGGTGGTGGCGATCTATGCGGCGTCCTATGCGCTGATCGTGATGCGCCGTGGGCGGTTGGCCGATCTGTAGCGCGGAAGCTGTAATACCGGGACTGCCCGAACCGGGCGGTCCCAAGCTGTGGCACTCCCCTTACGCGGTTCAGCTGCCGTCGATCCAGCCGACCAGATCGGGCAGATCGCCGAGATCAGCAAGCTGGCGATATCGCGGATGTAGCACCGGGGCTTCGGCATATTCGATTTCCCATTCCAGCCCATGCGGCACATGCACGCCCCAACCGCCCGCCATGATCGGCGGGATCACATCCGAGCGCATCGAATTGCCCACCATCAGCGCCGCTTCCGGCCCTTCGCCATGGCGCGCGAAGATCCCGGCATAGACGGGCGGGGTCTTGTCCGAGACGATCTCGACCGCGTCGAACATCTCGCCCAGACCCGATTGCGCGAGTTTGCGCTCCTGATCCAGCAGGTCGCCCTTGGTGATCAGCACCAGCCGGTGCGAGGGGGCAAGCGCCGCAATCGCGTCTCGCGCATGGGGCAGTAGCTCGATCGGGTGGCGCAGCATCTCTTGCCCTGCGGCGAGCAATTCGGCGATCACGCTTGCGGGCACGCGTTCCTCTGTCACCTCGATGGCGGTTTCGATCATCGACAGCACGAAGCCCTTCACGCCGAAACCATACTGGCCCAGATTTCGCCGCTCTGCATCAAGGAGCCGCGCCATCAGCGTGTCGCGATCCGTGTAATCGGCGAGCAGGGTGGCGAAATGATCCTGCGTCATGCGAAAGAAGCGCTCATTATGCCAGAGCGTGTCATCTGCATCGAAGCCAATGGTGGTGATCCGGGTCATGTGCGGGGGCTTTCGCGGAATTGTCGATGCAGACAGGTCTTTTCAGCCGTGCGGGTTACGCTATATTGCACAGAACAGCAGAAATCCAGCCAGCGAAGAGGGCCCATGCCACGCTTGCCGACCGCACCCACCCTGTCAGACCGCGACCCGGAGGGTCCGGCGAATGATGGCGCGGTCGTCACCAAACCGAAAACCCGCACGCAACGCCCGCCGATGTACAAGGTGATGCTGCTGAATGATGACTACACGCCGATGGAATTCGTCGTCCATGTGCTGGAGCGGTTTTTCGGCATGTCCCATGCGATGGCCTTTGACATCATGCTGACCGTGCATAAGAAAGGGGTGGCTGTTGTCGGTGTCTTTTCTTACGAGGTCGCCGAAACCAAGGTCGCGCAGGTCATGGATTTCGCGCGCCGTCATCAACATCCGCTGCAATGCACGCTGGAAAAGGAATAGGCGCAGCTGCGCCCCGCATGACCCTGATGAATGTGATCTATCATGACCCCGCCCCGCGCACGGCGCGGCTGGCCTTGGCCTTTGGGGCCGGGCTGGCGCTGCCGGACGGGCCGGTCACTGTCTACCGCCCCCGCGCGGGCGAGGATTTTGCGCTGCTCGATCCGGGCCGCGTGCAGATGGTGCAGGGGTTCCGGCCCGATCATGACGCGCTGGCGCAGATGGGCTGGCGGGTCGGCACCGCCCCCGCCCCGGCCCCCACAGCGCTGATCTGCCTGCCACGCGCCAAGGCCGAAGGGCTGGCGCTGATTGCAGAGGCCGTGGCGCAAGGCGCGCAGCTGGTGCTGGTGGACGGGCAGAAAACCTATGGGGTCGAGGCCGTGCTGAAAGCGCTGCGCGCGCGGGTCAAGGTCGCAGAGCCTGTGTCGAAAGCGCATGGCAAGCTGTTCTGGTTCACGCCGGGGGGGGCGGATTTCAGCGACTGGGCGGCGCAGGTCGCGACAGTCCCGGACCCCGATCTTGGCGCGTTTCAGACGCTGCCGGGGGTGTTTTCCGCCGATGGGGTGGATCCCGGCTCAGCGCTGCTGGCGCGCGCGCTGCCCGAGTCCCTGCCCGAACGCATGGGCGATCTGGGCGCGGGCTGGGGGTATCTCGCGGCGGCCTGTCTGGCGCGCAAGGGCGTGGCCGAGATGCATCTGGTCGAGGCCGAGGCGCAGGCGCTGGATCTGGCGCGCGGCAATATCACGGATGCGCGGGCGCAGTTTCACTGGGCGGATGCGACAAGTTGCGCTCTGCCTGTGTCGCTGGGCGGGATCGTGATGAACCCGCCCTTCCACACCGGGCGCAGCGCGCAACCTGCGCTGGGGATGGGCTTTATCGCCAATGCGGCGCGGATGCTGGGGGTGCGTGGCACGCTCTGGATGGTGGCCAATCGCCATCTGCCCTATGCTGACACGCTGGAGCGGCTGTTTCGGCGTGTGGATGTGCTGGCCGAGACACCGGCTTTCCGTGTCTGGCAGGCCAGTGGCCCGAGAAAAACCGCGCCAACCGGCACCCGCAGGTAAGGATCAGCAAGATGAGCTATTCCATCGCAGGCAAGACCGCCATCGTGACCGGGGCCGCCAATGGCGTGGGTCTGGCGATTGCGCGGCATTTCGTGGCGCAGGGCGCGAATGTGGTGCTGGCCGACCGCGACGAATCCAAGCTGAAATCCGAGGTGGCGACGCTCTCGGGGCCGGAGGAGCACGCGATTTTCTTTGCGGGCGATCTGCGCGAGCGGCTGACCATTGCCAATCTGCTGTCGGCGACAGTGGATGCCTATGATCAGGTGGATATCCTGATCAATGCGACGCGTTCCTGCATCGCCTCGGCACCGCTGGATGATCAGAGCGATGCGGTGCATGAAGCGCTGCAGCAGAATCTGCTGACCAGCCTGAAACTGTCGCAGGTGGTGGCCAAGAGGATGATCGCGCAGGCCGAGGGGACAGACGCGCGCAAACATGCCATCGGTTCGATCGTGAACCTGTCCTCGATTGCCGCGCGGCGCACGCAGCCGGAACTGATGGCCTATTCCATTGCCTCGGCGGCGCTCGATCAGATGACGCGCTCGATGGCAGTAGCCTTTGCGAATCACCGCATCCGGATCAACGGGGTTGCGCTGGGATCGGTGATGAGCGCCAATCTGAAGGATCAGATGCAGAGCCACGATGATTATCGCGACACGATCATTCGTCAGACCCCGATGGGGCGGATCGGGGCCGCGTCGGAAGCGGCAGAGGCCGTGCAGTTTCTGGCATCAGATGCAGCGGCCTTCATGACCGGGCAGATCATCACCATCGATGGCGGGCGCACGCTGCTCGACCCGGTGGCCGTGCCTGCGCATTGATGCGATTGCCGTGGTGGTAAGGTGCGTGGTTTCCCACGCACCCTACGCGCATCAGACCGGGCAGGCCGCGATCCGGTCGGCGGTCACGGCCACAAGCCGCGCGCGCTCGCGGCGCAATTCTGCAAGCCGGGCTTCCTCGGCAGCGGGCAGGACTTCCGTGCGGGTCGCGCGCTGTCCCGGCGTATGTGTGGTGCAGAACAGCACCGGCTCGCGCGGCCAGGCGCAGATATTGAGCGTCGTGCGCGCTTCGGTCGCCTGCGTCACGCGGTAGCCCCGGCGCAGGGCGGTTTCGCTCTCGGCGATCTGCGCATCGATGGCCCTGAGTTCGGTCTGGGCCGCGCGGATGCAGGATTGCTGCGGGCTGGCGCAGGCCGCGAGCACAAGCAGAAATGGCAGGGCGATCAGGCGCATGGGCGGTGTCAGCGTGGTGAGCGTTTGGCGAGAATGCGCTGCAGCGTGCGGCGATGCATTGACAGGCGGCGCGCGGTTTCCGAGACATTGCGGTCGCATTGTTCGAACACGCGCTGGATATGTTCCCAGCGCACACGATCAGCGGACATGGGATTCTCGGGCGGCTCAGGCAGCGGGTCGTGTTCATTTGCCAGCAGCGCGCGCACCACGTCATTGGCATCCGCCGGTTTCGAGATGTAATCCGTCGCCCCGATCTTGACAGCCGCAACTGCTGTGGCAATTGCGCCATAGCCGGTGAGCACCACAATGCGGGCATCTTCGCGCAGCGCGCGCAGGGTTTCGACCACATCCAGCCCGTTGCCGTCTTCCAGCCGCAGATCGATCACTGCATAGGCTGGCGGACGCGCCTTGGCGATTGCAGTGCCCGCAACAACCGAATCGGCGGTTTCAACCGTAAAGCCGCGCTTTTCCATTGCGCGGGCGAGGCGTTTGAGAAACACCTCGTCATCGTCGACCAGCAGCAGCGACGGGTCGGGTCCGAGATCGGGAAGCGGGTCAGTATCCATCTGCGCACTCTCTTTCATGACCGATAGGTAGAGTGCGATGCGGCAAAGGTCAATTTGACATTGGTCTCAGGCATTATTGATGAAACAGGCCAGCGTGTCGGCCACAGCCTCGGGCGACTGGTCGCGGCGGATGACATCGACAAAGCCATGTTCGGGCAGCAGGAAATAGCTGAAAGTCGAATGATCGATCAGGAAGAAGCGCTCATCGGTCTCTTGCTTGGCGAAATAGACGCGGTAAGCCTGCGCGGCCTTGCGGATCTGCTCTTCGGTGCCGGTCAGGCCGATCATCTCGGGATGCATGAAGCGGACATATTCGGCCAGCGCTTCCTGCGTGTCGCGTTCGTGATCGACCGAGACAAAGACCGGGGTCACATCAAGCCCGCGTTCGGCCAGCAGGTCCACGGCCTGGGCATTGCGCGCAGTATCCAGCGGGCAGACATCAGGGCAGAAGGTATAGCCGAAATACAAAAGCACCGGACGGTCGGCGAAATCGGCCTCGGTCACGCTGCGGCCGGTGTGATCGACCAGTTCGAACGGCCCGCCAATCGCCCCGGCCCCGCCCGAAATCGACGTGCCCCGGCATTGCGCAAAATCGCCCGCCTGCTGGTTCTGGAACACCATGAAACCCAAGCCCCCCAGCAGGGCGGCAATAAAACCAACGGCAAGGATCGAGTAGAGGCGAATCATCACGGCTGTTCCCTGTTGCGGATGCGATCTTGATGCAACAGGCCCCGCGCCCTAACAATCCCGTATAGCGCAACTGTGACAACTGGTCCCGACCTGCGCCTTCGGAGTGCTGAGCAGATGACCACACCTGCCTTTGGCGAGATTTCGCAGGATCACCGCGGCGACTGGGTGCGGCTGCGCACCATGACCTATGTCCGGGTGCTGGCGCTGAGCGGACAGGTCGCCGCGCTGTTGGTCGCGCATTTCCATTTCGGGCTACGCTTCGATGTGGCGCTGGTGGGGCTGGTGGTCGCGGCGGCGGCGCTCTCGGTCCTGTCCTCGCTTCTGCTGTTTCCACAGACCAAGCGGCTGTCCGAAGCCGAGGCGTTCCTGACCTTTCTCTTCGATATCGCGCTTCTGGTCTGCCTGCTCTATCTGACCGGCGGCATCACCAATCCTTTCAGCCTGCTGATCCTGGCCCCGGTCGCGGTCTCGGCCATGGCGCTGAGCCCGCGTTCCACGCTGATCCTGTCGCTGCTGGCCATCGCGCTGGTGACGCTGATCGCTTTCAGCTACCAGCCGCTGCGCTTTGCCGATGGCTCGGTGCTGACGGTCCCGCCGCTTTTCGCCTTCGGCTTCTGGGCGGCCATCGTGATCGGCATCCTGTTTCAGGCCTTTTACGCGCATCGCGTCGCGGCAGAGGGCACGTCGCTGGCCAATGCGCTGCTGGCCGCGCAGATGGCGCTGTCGCGCGAGCAGAAACTGACCGATCTGGGCGGCGTGGTGGCGGCTGCGGCGCATGAGCTGGGCACGCCGCTGGCCACGATCAAGCTCATTGCCTCGGAACTGACGGAAGAGCTGAGGGACCGGCCCGATCTGGCCGAGGATGCGCGGACCCTGTGCGAGCAGGCGGATCGCTGCCGCGACATCCTGCGCTCGATGGGGCGGGCGGGTAAGGATGACACCCATCTGCGCCGCGCGCCCGTCGAGGCCGTACTGCATGAAGCCGCCGAGCCGCATCTGAGCCGCGGCAAGACAGTCGCATTGCGCATCGCGCCGGGGCCGGGCGGCGCGGCGGAACAGCCGGTGATCCTGCGGCGGCCCGAGATCATCCACGGGCTGCGCAACCTGATCCAGAATGCAGTCGATTTCGCGCGTGATGACGTTGTCGTACAGGCGCGCTGGACGGACACACATCTGAGTCTGCGGATCTGCGATGACGGGCCGGGATTTCCGCCGCAGATTCTGGGCTATATCGGCGAGCCTTTCATCCGGCGGCGGCGCGATCCTGCAGGCACGCCCCGGCGTCCCGGCTATGAGGGGATGGGGTTGGGGCTGTTCATCGCCAAGACGCTGCTGGAACGTTCGGGCGCGATGCTGGATTTCAGCAATGCGCCTGCGCAGGGGGGCGGGGCGGATGGCCAGCCGGTGCTGACAGGGGCGCAGATCACAGTGGTCTGGCCGCTGGACCGGATCGCGGTCGATCCTGCTGCCGCGCTGGAAGAGAACAGGCCACTGCCCGCGTGACCCTGCCTGCCGGAAACGCGGCCTGCGCAAAGGTGAATGGACAAATGGCGCGGCTTTGCTATCCTTGGTCAGGAATTCCACCTTTTGCGAGGCAGACAAGATGGCCCTTCCCCTAGCCCCGATTGCCGTAATGGCCGCGAAATACGGTGCCGTGGCGCTTGCGGGCTATGCGGTTGCGCGCCAGATCCAGCCGGGGCGCACGGATCAGCAGGTCGAGGATGCGTTTGACGCGATGGACGAGGGCCTGAGCGCGCATCGTCCCCGCGACCGAGAACAGGTGAATGCAGGGCTGCGCTTCCGCCGCGTGCTGCGGCTGGGCACCAACGGGCCGGGGATAGAGATCGACGCAAGCGCGCTGGGGCGGCTGCGGATGCGCCGCCTATGAGCGCGCTGACGCTCTATCACAGCCATACCTCTCCCTATGTGCGCAAGGTCATGGTGCTGTTGCATGAGGCCGGGCTGCTGGACCGCGTCACGCTTGTCGAGAATGCCACCGGCACGCCGCTCGATCCGGGCAGGACGCCGGTTGCGGCCAATCCGCTGGGCAAGGTGCCGACACTGACGCGCGGCGATGGCGCGGCGCTTTATGACAGCCGGGTGATCTGTCAGTATCTGGATGCACAGGCCGGGTCGGGATTCTACCCCGATGGTGCGCGCAAATGGGACGCGCTGGTGCTGGAGGCAACGGCAGACGGGATACTCGATGCAGCCTTGCTGATGATGTACGAGACGCGCCTGCGCCCCGAAGCGCTGCATTTCGCGCCTTTTGTCGAAGGGCAATGGGCCAAGATCGACCGCACGCTCGATGTGATCGAAGCGCGCTGGATGGCCTATCTGGCCGGGCCGCTCTGCATCGGGCAGATCGCGCTGGCCTGCGCGCTGGGCTATCTGGATCTGCGCCACTCCGCGCGAAACTGGCGGGCCGGGCGACCGGCGCTGGCCGCGTGGTTTGCGCAGATGGAGGCCCGCGACAGCCTCTGCGCAACCCATCCGCCAGCGGGGTGAGCGCTGTTTGCGCTCACGCCGCTGCAGTGCAGAAAAACCGGTCGAAACCTGTGGGAAATATCGCCCGGTGCGACACCTTAACCCGGATTCGCGGCTAGACGGGCATGGCTTTCCCCGCTAAATACGCGCTTTGAGAGGTTGCGGCTTTCCGTGACCGGATCACTTATTGCAGCCTCGTACCCACTGAGAAGGGAGAATGCACGTGTCGCAAACAGAAGACCACGATGCCACCCGCCGGGATTTCATCTATTATGCGACCGCCGGTGCCGGTGTTGTGACCGCCGGTGCCGCTGTCTGGCCCCTGGTCAACCAGATGAACCCTTCGGCCGATGTCGAGGCGCTGTCCTCGATCTTTGTTGATGTCGGGGGGCTGGAACCGGGCGGACAGTTGACTGTGAACTTCCTTGGCAAGCCGGTTTTCATCCGCCGCCGCACTGCCGAAGAGATCGAGGATGCGCGTTCGGTGGATGTATCGGATCTGAGCATTGACCGCGACTCGCGCAACCCCAACAAGCCGGGCACGGATGCTTCCGACGTAAATCGCTCGCTCGATGACGATGGCGAATGGCTGGTCATGATCGGCGTCTGCACCCATCTGGGCTGCGTGCCGCTGGGCAATGGCGCAGGCGATTTCAACGCCTGGTTCTGCCCCTGCCACGGCTCGCATTATGACACGGCAGGGCGTATCCGTCGCGGACCGGCCCCGGAAAACATGCATATTCCCGTCGCGGCCTTTGTCGACGACACCACCATTCAGCTCGGCTAAGGGAGGCGCGATAGATGTCTGGTATTCCTCACGATCATTACGAGCCCAAGACCAACGCCGAAAAATACATGCATCGGCGTCTGCCTGTCATCGGGCTGCTCTATGACACAATCATGATCCCGACGCCCAAGAACCTGAACTGGATGTGGATCTGGGGCGTGGTTCTGGTCTTCTGCCTGGTGCTGCAGATCGTCACCGGTATTGTGCTGGCGATGCATTACACCCCGCATGTCGATATGGCCTTTGCCAGTGTCGAGCATATCATGCGCAACGTGAATGGCGGCCATATGATGCGCTATCTGCATCAGAACGGCGCGATGCTGTTCTTCCTTGCCGTCTATCTGCACATGTTCCGTGGCATGTATTACGGCAGCTACAAGGCCCCGCGTGAAATCACGTGGATCCTGGGTATGCTGATCTACCTGCTGATGATGGCCACGGCCTTCATGGGCTACGTGCTGCCATGGGGTCAGATGTCCTTCTGGGGCGCAACCGTGATCACTGGTCTGTTCGGCGCGATCCCCGGTATTGGCGAGATGCTGCAGACATGGCTGCTGGGCGGGCCTGCAGTGGACAATGCCGCACTGAACCGCTTCTTCTCGCTGCATTACCTGCTGCCTTTCGTCATCCTGGGTCTGGTGCTGGTACATATCTGGGCGTTCCACACCACGGGCAATAACAACCCGACCGGGGTTGAAGTGCGCCGCGGGTCGAAAGAAGAAGCCGCGAAAGACACGCTGCCCTTCTGGCCCTATTTCGTGATCAAGGACCTGTTCGCACTGGCCATCATTCTGGCGCTGTTCTGGGCGCTGGTGGGCTTCATGCCGAACTTCCTGGGCCATACCGACAACTATATCGAGGCCAACCCGCTGGTGACGCCGCCGGAAATCGTGCCGGAATGGTACTTCCTGCCCTTCTACGCCATCCTGCGCGCCTTCACCTCTGACGTCTGGATCGTGATCGCGGTCAACTGGCTGAGCTTCGGCATCATCGACGCGACCTTCTTCGGGGTTCTGGCGATGTTCGGTGCGATCTTTGTCTGGGCGCTGCTGCCCTGGCTGGACACCTCGTCAGTGCGCTCGGG
>SKRP01000098.1 GCA_007118445.1 Natronohydrobacter sp. | reverse complement strand
GGCGTGATGCACAAGAACACGGTCGCGCGCAAGATGTCGCGCCTGTCCTCGCGCGTCAAGGCTCTGAGCGCGCAGTAAAATCCCTGAAAACCTGCTTGAATGAGGTGCCTTCGGGCACCTTTTTTCATGCCTGAGGAAGATGCAGTTTTACCGCAGTGCCACGATTCTTTCCCCCGGCAAGTCCCGTCAAGCCCTGTTGTTATGTTGCAGCGCTTTGGCGGGGGTTGGTAATGTGGCACTGCGACTCGGAAGGGCCTTGGGGGGTGCTGAACAGCCGCTGTCCGGTGTATTTCGCCGGGCAAAGTTTCGACTGTAATGCGTGAGTGTCTGGTGAATGAGTATTCGGGAAAGGTCGAGGCGCTGAAATCTTTTTTGCCATTCTGATTGTCACCGGATGATCAGGCATGTCGGGGTGGCAGGGCCGCCCGGAAGCGCCATTGCCAGAGTGGCGCAAAAAGACGCTGTTGAGATACAGGCAGCAGGGAACGAGAAAGCAGGCTGGGGTGCGACGTGAAAGAGAACTGGGCAGGGATATCGGATGAGCTACGGCGCGAAGTTGGAGAGAGTAATCACAAGAGCTGGATAGAACCGCTCGAATGTCTGGCCATCGAGCAGGGGGTCGCCCGGTTTCGCGCGCCTTCCCGCTTTGTCGGGGATTGGGTCAAGCGGAACTATCATGACCAGATTCTGACTCTGATCCGCAATTCCGGCTCTGATGTCACCCGGCTGGATTTCGTGGTCAGCAATGCTGCGCCTGTCCGGCTGAAGCCGGACCCTGTGCGCAGCGCCACCACGACCACCACAACCGGCGACGACATGCTGCAGGGCACGGTGCTGGACCCCAAGCTGAGTTTCGACAATTTCGTTGTCGGTAAACCCAATGAACTGGCCCATGCCGCCGCCCGCCGTGTTGCCGAAGGCGGGCCTGTGACCTTCAACCCGCTGTTTCTCTATGGTGGTGTAGGTCTGGGCAAGACCCATCTGATGCAGGCAATCGCCTGGGAGCTGACCGAAAAGCGCCCGGATCTGCAGGTGCTTTATCTCTCGGCCGAGAAATTCATGTATCGTTTCGTGCAGGCCCTGCGCGACCGCGAGATCATGGATTTCAAGAATATCTTCCGGTCGGTCGATGTGCTGATGGTTGATGATGTGCAGTTCATCGCCGGGAAAGAGAGCACCCAGGAAGAGTTTTTCCACACCTTCAATGCGCTCGTGGATCAGAACAAGCAGATCGTCATGTCTGCTGACCGCGCGCCGGGCGAGATCAAGGATCTGGAGGCGCGGATTTCTTCGCGGATGCAATGCGGGCTGGTCGTCGATCTGCACCCTACGAATTACGAGCTGCGCCTTGGCATTCTGCAGCGCAAGGCCGCGCATTTTGCCCAGAGCTATGGCAGCGTGACGATCAATGACGGAATTTTCGAATTTCTGGCGCATCGCATCAGCACCAATGTCCGCGTTCTCGAAGGCGCGTTGCAGCGGCTCTTTGCCTTTTCCAGCCTGATCGGGCAGGAAATCACGATGGATATGGTTCAGGACTGCCTGTCCGACATCCTGCGCAGCTCGGAGCGGCGTGTCACGGTCGAGGAAATCCAGCGCAAGGTCGCCGAGCATTTCAGCATCCGCCTGTCGGATATGCTTGGCCCGAAACGCACACGGACCATCGCGCGGCCGCGTCAGATCGCGATGTATCTGTCAAAAGAGCTGACCTCGCGGTCGTTGCCGGAAATCGGGCGGCGGTTCGGGGGGCGGGATCACACGACGATCCTGCACGGCGTGCGCAAGGTCGAAGAGATGCGCGCCAATGACAGCCAGCTGAACGAGGATATCGAATTGCTGCGCAGGCTGCTGGAAAGCTGACAGGCCGCACGGTTTTGTGAGATTCCCTCTTGTCGCCCGTGCAGAATTGACTAGGCTCGCGGCCCCGATGGGTTGGTTTGGGCCCGTCAGAAAATGGGATTCAGGGCATGAAGATCAGTATCGAACGGGCCGTGTTGCTCAAGGCAGTCTCGCAGGCGCAGTCTGTGGTCGAACGGCGCAACACGATCCCGATTCTGGCCAATGTGCTGATCGAAGCGGACGAAGGCCATGTCCGCCTGCGCGCCACCGATCTGGATATCGAGGTCGTGGACCGCGCCCCCGCCATGGTGGAAAGCGCCGGGGCCACGACCGTTTCGGCAGTGCTGTTGCATGATATCGTGCGCAAACTGCCCGATGGCGCGCTGGTCGAGCTGGTGAATGACGCGCGCACAGGCCGGTTGCAGGTCTCGGCAGGGCGGTCGGTGTTCTCGCTCGCGACCCTGCCGAAAGAAGATTTCCCGGTCATGGCATCGAGCGAATACAGCGCGAATTTCGCGGCCCCTGCAAAAACGCTGCGCCGGCTGTTCGACAAGGCGAAATTTGCCATCTCGACAGAAGAGACCCGCTACTATCTGAACGGCGTCTATATGCATGTGGCCGAGGGCGAGGCCGGGCGGGTGTTGCGCTGTGTGGCCACCGATGGTCACCGTCTGGCCCGGATCGACGCAGCCCTGCCGGAAGGGGCCGAGAACATGGCCGGTGTGATCGTGCCGCGCAAGACTGTGGGCGAGCTGCGCAAGCTGCTGGAAGAGGATGACATGGAAATCGCCGTGTCCGTGTCCGAAACCAAGCTGCGTTTCGCGACCCCTGACATCACGCTGACATCGAAAGTCATCGACGGCACTTTCCCCGATTACACGCGCGTCATCCCGACCCAGAACGTCAAGCGGCTGGAAGTCGATGCTGCCGAATTCGTGAAGGCCGTGGACCGTGTTGCCACTGTGTCATCAGAACGCTCGCGCGCGGTGAAGCTGGTGCTGGAAGATGACAAGCTGGTCCTGTCGGTCAATGCGCCCGATTCCGGTGCCGCCGAGGAAGAACTGATCGTGGCCTATGGCGATGAGCGGCTGGAGATCGGGTTCAACGCGAAATATCTGCTGGAAATCGCCAGCCAGGTGGATCGCGAGAATGCTGTGTTCCTGTTCAATTCCTCGGGCGATCCGACCCTGATGCGCGAAGGCAATGACACCAGCGCGGTCTATGTCGTGATGCCAATGCGGGTCTGACGCGCGCCCTGCGCCTTGCCCGAGGGTTCGGCGCTGGAAGGTCATGGCGAAACTCGCTACTGCAGGGCGCATGTCGGTCCGTATCGCCTCTTTGCTGCTGTCGCATTTCCGCTCGCATCTGCGGACACAGATCGCGTTTGACGGACGGCCCGTCGTGTTGTCCGGTCCGAATGGCGCGGGCAAGACCAATGTGCTGGAAGCGGTTTCGCTGCTCTCGCCCGGTCGCGGGCTGCGCCGTGCCGCGATCGAGGATATCGCCCGCCGCCCGCAAGCGCTGGGCTGGAAGATCCGCGCGGAAT
>SKRP01000139.1 GCA_007118445.1 Natronohydrobacter sp. | reverse complement strand
CTTGCCGGCCTGCGCGAACTGGCCGAGGGGCTGGTGCCGCAGTTGCGCGACGGCACCGAGCCCGCCGATATCGCAGTTGCGCCCGTGCGCTTCGACGGGTTGCGCCGCAGCGATGTGATGCCGGGTTTGCCGCGCGATCTGGTGGCCGCGAGCTTCGAGATGGAGCGCGGCGATATCCGGGTGATCGACGGGGACACGCGGGTGCATCTGGTCGAGTTGCATGACATCCAAAGCCCCGATACCATGCTCGATGACGTGGCCATGCTGCGCGATGCGCTGGAAGAGCAGGTTTCACAGAGCATCGCACAGGATCTGTTCGACTATTTCGCCGCCAATCTGCGCGACCAGACCCCGATCCAGCTGAACCAGCAGGTGATCGATGCTGTGCAGGCCGGGTTCTGATCACTGATGGCACAGCTTGTCCCCGAATTCGCGGAATTTGACGCGGTCTTTGCGCGCGGCGAAAGCCAGCTTGTCTATGCCCGTCTGGCGGCTGATCTCGATACGCCAGTATCGCTCTATCTGAAACTCGCAGGGGCCAGCCGCGACAGTTTCATCCTCGAATCCGTGACCGGCGGCGAGGTCCGGGGGCGCTATTCGATCATCGGCCTGAAACCCGATCTGATCTGGGAATGTCGCGGCATGCAAAGCCGGATCAACCGCGCCGCGCGTTTCGACCCCGAAGCCTGGGACGCGCTCGAGGGCCATCCGCTCGACACGCTGCGCGCGCTGCTGACCGAAAGCCGGATCGAAATGCCCGAGGGCCTGCCTGCCGCGAGCGCCGGGCTGTTCGGTTATCTGGGCTATGACATGATCCGGCTGGTCGAGGATCTGCCGGATGTGAATCCCGATCCGATCAATCTGCCCGATGCGATGATGCTGCGCCCGTCGGTGGTGGCGGTGCTGGACGGGGTCAAGGGCGAGGTGACCGTGGTCGCCCCCGCCTGGGCCAGTTCCGGCCTGTCGGCCCGCGCCGCCTATGCGCAGGCCGCCGAACGGGTGATGGATGCGGTGCGCGATCTGGAACGCGCCCTGCCGCAGGCCCCGCGTGATCTGCGCGAGAGCGGCGGCACGGCGCCGATTGGCGATCCGGTTTCGAATTTCGCCAAGCCCGACTATCTGGCTGCGGTGGAGAAGGCGAAAGCCTATATCCGCGCGGGCGATATCTTTCAGGTTGTGCCTTCGCAACGCTGGGCGCAGCGCTTCGCCCTGCCCCCTTTCGCGCTCTACCGCTCGCTGCGCCGCACCAACCCCTCGCCTTTCATGTTCTATTTCGACCTGAACACGACCGAAGGCGCGTTTCAGGTGATCGGGGCCAGCCCGGAAATCCTTGTGCGGCTGCGCGAGGGCGAAGTCACCATCCGCCCCATCGCAGGCACCCGCCCCCGTGGCGCAACTCCGGAAGAGGATCGCGCGCATGAGGCCGATCTGCTGGCCGATGAGAAGGAACTTGCGGAACATCTGATGCTTCTGGATCTGG
Organism: Natronohydrobacter sp.; assembly: GCA_007118445.1. GTDB lineage: Bacteria > Pseudomonadota > Alphaproteobacteria > Rhodobacterales > Rhodobacteraceae > Roseinatronobacter. The sequence continues at coordinate 1,925 of SKRP01000139.1, read as the reverse complement.
GGCGCAATGATGTGGGGCGCGTGGCCAAGATCGGCACAGTGCGCCCGACAGAGGAATTCATCATCGAGCGCTACAGCCATGTGATGCATATCGTCTCGAATGTGGTGGGCGAACTGGCCGAGGGGCAGGATGCGCTCTCTGCGCTGCTGGCCGGGCTGCCTGCGGGCACTGTCAGCGGTGCGCCCAAGGTCCGCGCGATGGAGATCATCGACGAGCTGGAGCCCGAAAAGCGCGGGGTCTATGGCGGCGGTGCCGGGTATTTCGCCGCCAATGGCGAGATGGATATGTGCATCTGCCTGCGCACGGCCGTTTTGCGCGATGAGACGCTTTATATTCAGGCCGGGGGCGGCGTGGTCTATGACAGCGACCCCGAGGCGGAATACCAGGAAACCGTCAACAAATCCCGCGCCCTGCGCCGCGCGGCAGAAGATGCCGGGCGCTTTGCCGGGGGGAATGGCTGAACGGGGCTGTCCGCGCGGCACTTGCGGGCGACATCACGCGACTGATCCGCGCGGTCCGGACAGCGCCAAGACAGGCAAGGATGCTGCATATGGGCGCAGCATGACAATGCGGGCGCGCTCAGGCATTCGCATGGTTCGCATCGGCCCGGACCAGCGGCGCGCGTTCCTGCTGCAACAGGCGCGCGGCGAGCATGGCCGCCAGAACGAAGGCGATCAGCCCGCCCGGCAGATCGATCAGATGATGCCCGCCATGGGTCAGCGTCGCCGGGATCATCAGCAGATTGACCGCCAGTGCAGGCCAGAACAGCCAGGTGCCGCGCGCGAATACCACCACCATCAGCGCCATGACCATGTGATAGGACGGAAAGGCCACTGACCCCAGCACCAGATGCGATTCGATGCGCCCCACACCATGCTCCCCGAAATGCATCAGAACGGCGCCATAATCCGGGGTCACGACAAGCCCTGTGGCCTCGATCACCTCTTGCGGGAGGCTCAGATAGGCCGAAGGCCCGAAGGATGGCCAGAGCAGCCAGAAAGCGAGGGTCATCACGGCCGCGATCATGCCGGTCAGAAGCAGATGATACATCCGCGTGACACGCCGCGTCAGGCCAAGATAGATCGCAAGCACCAGAAGTTGCGGGAAAGAGGACAGGTAGATCTTGCTCAACAGCGCCGAAAACCGCGGATATTCGGCGAGGGCGGTCACGGCTGCATCCCAGTTATAGCCGAAAAGCGCGTCGATGGCGAAAAGCTGGTCATCGATCAGCGGGCGCTGCAGCGGAAAGGCCAGCATCGTCGCCACTGACAGGACCGAGGCAAAAACCGGAAACAGCCCGATCACCACCAGCATCGAGGCCAGATGCGGGGCATGTCCGCGCATCCGCACCAGCAGCCCGAAAGCGGCGATCTTGCCGAAAAGCGCGATCCCGGCAGCAAAGCCGGGCCAGGCGATCTCGGCCCCGGTCAGCGCCCAGACGATCAGCACCCAGCTCAGCACGGCCAGTATGAGCCCGATTGACCAGCGTTCTCCCGCAATCATCACCATCACACTCTCCTCAACACATACTGACAGCACGAACACCGTCAGCGGGACAGATCAGCATTATCCGCCATGCGCCGACCATCCGGGACCAGATGCCCCGACGGCATGACAGGCGCTGGGCGTGCTTGGCCGAAGACCTGTTGCACTTTCCTGCCAAAGCGCGCCTGCAACCAGGGCGGAAGCTCACGCGCGCAGGTGCAAGGCCGGGGCCGGATCGGCAGCCGGGCTTTGCATCAGGCGGTCGGCCAGCAACGCGGCCAGCGCGAAGGCAACCACCCCGCCCGGCAGGTCGATCAGGTGATGCCCGCCATGGGTCAGCGTGGCCGGGATCATCGGCAGGTTCAGCGCCAGCGCGGGCCAGAACAGCCATGTGCCGCGCGCGAACCAGACCACCATCACGGCCATGACGATGTGATAGG
>SKRP01000317.1 GCA_007118445.1 Natronohydrobacter sp. | reverse complement strand
TGCGCGGGCGACAGATCAACCGCTGTCACAGAGGCCGGGTCCGTCAACAGGTAGGACATTGCATTGCACCCCCCGAGGCGATGCAGATGATATCGCTGCCCGGTGACAGGTCCAGCGCCGCCATATCCGCCACCGGGTCTTCCCAGATCTGGGCATAGACCAGCCCCTGAAACAACCGGGCAAACAGCCGTTCCTGTAGCCCGATACGGTTAGTGACCGGGTTCTGGCAGACAGCGCCATCAATCCGGCGCATGATTTCACTGGCATCACTCATTGCGTAAGGGCTTTCTGGTCAGAAGGTGAATGTCTGGCAGGCAGGGGCAGGCCCACGGCGGCCTCGCGGCCATCAATCAGACGCAGGACACCATCACCGGCGTCAAACAGCGCCGTCATGCTGTCCACCCAGTCGCCGCAATTGGCATAGGTCAGGCCAAAATGGTCATGCAGGGCGGCAATATGGAAATGCCCGCAGATGACGCCGTCGAGGCCACGCGCGCGCGCAAGATCAACCATCTGCCGCTCATGGCTGCGCCCGCGATAGCGCAGATCATTCGCCGCTGTCAGAAGCCAGCCAGCAACGCCGCGCATCTGTGGGTCTCGAAGCGACAGCCGCGACAGGAACGTATCGAGGCAGCGCAAGCCGTGGTCGATCAGGCTGCCCAGCCGGGTCATCACATGAAACCGGATCAGGCGATTGTCGGCCTCATCCCCATGAATGACCAGAAAGCGTTTTCCGGTTGGCGCTTCATGAACATGGGCGTCCAGATGTTCCGCTGGTAGCGCAGCATAGGCCGGGATGCGTGACGGATCAGGATCATGGTTGCCCCGGATATAGATCAGACGCGCCCCGGATGCGTGGCGCGCGCGCAAGAAGTCGATCACGGCCTGATCCTGCGCGCTCCAATGCGGCAGCATGGGTTGCCAGAGATCGAGGATATCGCCAACCAGCACATAGGTCTCGGCAGAATGGGCGCGCAGAAAGCGCAGCACCTCATCGGCGCGCGCGGATAACGCTCCAAGATGCAGATCTGACAGGAATAACGTGCGGGGCCTCGGTTTCGGCCCTGGAAATGAGCGGTCAAACGGCATGTCAGCATCCAGGTGGCTCAGATACCAACGGGATGACGCCATGAGGCAACGATTTCGTGACCGTAACGTACCAGTTTTGTGGCAAGGCCCGACTGTACCCGATGCGCCACAGGGCAGGATCGAGACCGGATAGCGACGCGCTTGAGCGCGCAGACGCGACAGACATCTGGCTGTTACATCCGCGCGTCACACTCAGAGGCGTGCAGAAATCAACCGAGTCCCATGCTTTTGCCATCTGACCCCGGAACACCCGCATCACGACCGCGCATCCTGATCATCAGCGACGCATGGGAGCCTCAGGTCAATGGCGTCGTGCGCTGCTATCAGCACCTGACGCGCGAATGGCGCGCCATGGGGCATGAGGTGCGTGTGATCGGGCCAGCCGAGTTCACCACCTTGCCCATGCCCGGATACCCAGAAATTCGCCTCGCTTTGTGGCCGGGGCGCAAAATGGGGCGATTGATTGCGCAGTTCAGCCCTGACATCATCCATATCGCCGTTGAAGGCCCGCTGGGTTGGGCGGCGCGGCGCTATTGTCTGCGACACGGGCTTGCATTCTCGACATCGTTTCACACGAATTTTCCGGCCTATATCGCGCTGCGGGCCCCGCGCGTGTTCAGGGCGGCGCTGGAACGTCTCGCCCTCGGCGCGCTGCGCCGGTTTCATGGTCGCGCAAGCCATGTCTTTGTCGCAACCCCTTCCATCGAGGCGCTGTTGCGCGACTGGCGGTTCCGCATGCCTCTGGCACGCCTGTCGCGAGGTGTGGACACAACCCTGTTTTTTCCGCCCCCGGAAGCCCCCGAACCTGACAGAACCGACCACCCGACCCTGCTGTATGTCGGTCGTATCGCGCCCGAGAAGTCGCTCGAGACATTCCTGTCGCTGGATGAGCAGGCTCTCGGGCCGCATCGCAAGGTCATTGTCGGCGATGGACCGGCGCTTGGGGCCTTGCAGCGCGCATTCCCGGATGCAGAGTTCTGTGGCAAGCTGGAAGGCAAGGCACTTGCAGACGCCTATAGACGCGCCGATGTCTTCGTCTTTCCGTCCCGCACGGATACATTCGGGATCGTCCTGATCGAGGCGCTCGCATCGGGCCTGCCGATTGCCGCGCATGATGTGCCGGGGCCTCGGGACATCGTGACCGCGCCGAGCCTCGGCGCCTTGGATGACGATCTGGCCCGCGCAATCCGGCATGCGTTGCATGCGCCCGGTGGGCGGGCCGCGCGCGCGGCCCATGTGCGCGTGCGCTATGACTGGAATTCAGTCGCGGAGGCGTTCCTGCAGGCGAGCATCAACTCAAAGGTCAGCGGGCAGCACAGCTTCAGTACTTTCGCGGCACATACAACTCCGGCGGCAGGACCGCCCGCTCATAGTCAGGGTTGAACACACGCTCGGACAAGGTAATTGGATCGTGTGGAATATCCTGATAGGGGATCAACCCCAGCAGATGGTCGATGCAGTTCAGCCGAGCCCGGCGCTTCGGGGATATTGGTGCGCTCAAGCATCTCTTCCTTGGCCTTGGTGAAGTGGTCCCAGCGCACGCGCGATTGCAGGTCCATCGGGCTGAGTTTCCACTGCTTCATCGGATCATGGATGCGCAACTGCTGTTCTTCATCCGTGATCGAGAACCAGTATTTGACCAGCGTGATGCCCGACCGCACCAGCATCCAACTGCGAGGTTGCGGCATAGCAATCGCAGCATTCTGTGCAAGCCGTCCTTCATTGCGGGCGCTCGACTAGTCAACGAGCCAGTTTCCAGCGCCGTTTAGCAGTTCAGTGGAGATTCCGGGGACGACGTGGCGCGAGTCCTGTGCTTCTCGAAAAGCCATGACCAAGGCCAGAGGCGAGCATCATGTTTCCCGACCCTGCGCTTTGTCACATTTTTGCAGCGCAATGCAGTTAGCCCATTCAAGTTGTGGCCTGTTTCACGCTCAGTAAAGGCAACATTGTGCTGATTAACGAGCGCGCGACCTGGCTTTCCAAGGCGGAGCGGGATGGCGCATTTGCTGGCCCGGCATGTTCCATAAGTCGCGCCAAATTCAAGAAAGAGGATGGAGATGACAGCAGATCTGTATAGGCCGCTTCCGGCATGGCCACTTGTCGGAGAGCGCGCGCCGGATTTTCATCGGCCAATGCTGGACCAAACCGCTGCTTCGGTGTCTGTTGCCAGTCCTTTCGAGTGTCTTGCCGGGCGCGCGTCGGTCATGGCGGCCGCGGGTGGCACAGCCGCCGCTGATCTGGCCGCGCGACTGGGTGCTGCGCTTTCACGCGATCAGCCATGCTTTCTGGTCACGGTCTTGCCACCAGAGCAACTCGGCCCGG
>SKRP01000209.1 GCA_007118445.1 Natronohydrobacter sp. | reverse complement strand
TGGTCACGCAAGCCGGGACCATCCGCGAAGGCGATACAGCAAAGGTAATCGCATGACCGCCCTGCCCTTTCCACTGGCCGAGATGCCAGAGCCGCTGGCCGAAGAGGCTGGCCGCAAGCTCATGACTGGCGAGGTCGAGTTCCTGAAAGGCGTGGTCGCGATGGACGGCCTGCCCCCTGCCGACCGGCTGGAAGTCTGTTTCGCAGGCCGGTCGAATGTCGGCAAATCCAGCCTGATCAACGCGCTGACAGGGCGGCGGGCGATTGCGCGCACCTCGAACACGCCGGGGCGCACGCAGGAAATCAACTATTTCACTGTCGGTGAAAGCCATTATCTGGTCGATCTGCCGGGCTATGGGTTTGCGAAAGCGCCCCTCCCCGTAGTCGAGAAATGGCAGCGCCTGCTGAAAGCCTATCTCTCGGGCCGCGCCACGCTGCGCCGTGCTTTCCTGCTGATCGACATGCGCCACGGGGTCAAGGACGCGGATGCCGAGATCATGCGCCTGCTGAACCAATCCGCCGTGACCTTTCAGGTGGTGCTGACCAAGGCCGACAAGATCAGCAGCAAAGATCAGGACAAGACGCTGGCGCAGGTGCGCGCAGCCCTTGCGAAACATCCGGCGGCCTATCCGGAACTGGTGGTCACCTCCTCCGAGAAGGGTCTCGGGATTCCCACGCTTCGCGCCATCATTGCGGGGCTCACCTGACATGAAGAAGCAAAAGCCCATGAACCAGGACTGGTTTGCCACCGCCCGGACGCTGTCCGAGGCGCTTCCCTATCTGCAACGCTATGCCGGGTCGATTGTCGTCATCAAATTCGGTGGCCATGCGATGGGTGATGCCGAAGAAATGGCGTCTTTCGCGCGCGATGTGGTGCTGATGCGGCAGGTGGGCGTCAATCCCGTGATCGTGCATGGCGGCGGGCCGATGATCAACCAGATGCTGAAAAAGTTGGAGATCCAGTCCGATTTCGTGCGCGGCAAGCGTGTGACCGATGCCGCGACCATGGAAGTGGTCGAGATGGTGCTTTCGGGCGCGGTCAACAAGCGCATCGTGCAGGCCATTCAGGATGAGGGCGGGCGCGCTGTGGGCCTGTCGGGCAAGGATGGCGGCATGGTGACATGCGAAACCGATGACCCGGAGCTGGGCCTTGTCGGTCGCCCGGTCGATGTGAACCCCGATCTGCTGCATCATCTGTTTACCGGCGGGTTCATCCCGGTGATCGCCCCCTTGGGCATGGGCCGTGCGGGTGAAACCTATAATATCAACGGCGACACAGCGGCAGGCGCGATTGCGGCTGCGCTGAAAGCCGACCGCCTGCTGCTCCTGACCGATGTCTCGGGCGTGAAGGATGCCAATGGCGATGTGGTCACGCAGCTTTCGCCTGCCCATGTGCGCGACCTGACGGAAACCGGGATTATCGCAGGCGGGATGATCCCCAAAACCGAAACCGCGCTGGCCGCGATCAAGGGCGGCGTGCGGGCGGTGGTGATCCTGGACGGGCGCGCGCCCAATGCCTGCCTGCTGGAGCTGTTCACCGACCACGGCGCAGGCAGCATCATCCGCGACAGCGCGCCCCAGATCACGCCGCACGGCTAGGTCATGGTGGGGCTGGCGCAGATCAAGGCCGAGATTGAGCGCCACGCCCTGACAGTGGCCGGGGGGGTGCAACAGGGTGCGGCAGTCTTGCCGCATGGCGTGGCAAGCCTGCTGCTGATCGCACCAGAAGGGCAGCGCTTCTGGTCGCATTTCACACAAACTCCGGAATATCGCGACGGTCAGCCCGATCCGATGGATCGCTGGTCAGTGCGCGTGCTGAGTGCTGTGGCACAATCGCTTGACGCGCAAGCCTTCTTCCCATTCGGCATCAGCCCGCCGCATCCGTTTTTCACCTGGGCCGTTGCCAGCGGGCAGGCACGTTCCTCGCCGGTGCAATGGTTGATTCACCCCGATCAGGGCCTGTGGCTGTCCTTTCGCGGCGCGCTCGGATTTGCGCAGCCCATCGCCCTGCCCGCGCCCGCCCCTGCACCCTGCGAGGGCTGCGCGCGACCCTGCGTCACCGCCTGCCCGGTCGGCGCATTGACCGACAAGGGCTATGACCTCCCCGCCTGCCATGCCTTTCTTGACAGCCCCGAGGGCGCGGACTGCCTGAACCACGGCTGCGCGGTGCGCCGCGCCTGCCCTGTCAGCCAGGCCTTTGGCCGCGACCCGGACCAATCCGCATTCCACATGAGGCATTTTCACCGATGAGCCTGCGCCTGATCCTGACCCGCCATGCCAAATCCGACTGGAACAATCCGCTCGACACGGACCACCAGCGCCCGCTGAACCCGCGCGGCCAACGCGCGGCCCCGCTGATCGGGCGCTGGCTGGCGGAAAAGGGGTATCTGCCGCAGGAGGCGCTGATTTCCGACGCCACCCGCACGCGCGAGACATGGGGCTTGCTGAGCGCCGCATTTCCCGCACCCGTGCCTGCACGCTTCGAGCGCGCGCTCTATCTGGCGGGCGCGGATGTGATGCTGCGCTGCCTTGGCACTGCGAAAAGCCAAAGCGTGATCATGATCGGCCACAATCCCGGCATCGCGACTTTCGCCGAAATGCTGCTTGCCGCCCCTGTCGCGCATCCGGGTTTTGCACGCTATCCGACCTGCGCCACGCTGATCGCGGAATTCGATGCGCCCGACTGGTCCGGCCTGCGCCCCGGCACAGGCCGCGCGCTGGATTTCATCGTCCCGCGCGAGCTGGATCAGTCCTGAAGCGCAAAATAAAGCCGCGCGGCCTGCAGAAAGGCGGCCTTGCGCCCTGCGGTCAGCGCCTCGGCCTCTTCATCCGCACCCCATTGCTCGATCTGATACGCCTCATCGACGCGCGAGGCATCCCAGAGTGCCTCGGGCGGCGCGAAACGGTCCAGCAACGCGAGCGCGATGATCAGCGAGCCACTCATCGCGACCAGATCATGGAAAGCCGTCAGCTCGAAACTCGACAATTGCGCGACATCGGCTTCCATATTGGTCAGAAGACGCTTGGGCTGGGGTCCGTGAATGACGCCCGTGCGGATGATCGGACGCACTGTGTAGCGATGCGCGCACCAGTCGATCAACGGGTCCCAGGCGGCCGCTTCGCGAGCGACCAGCGCTTCAGGGCTTTCGGCACGGTAGCAGACCAGATCGCTGTCACCGTAAGCTGCGATCATCTCGGTCACTTCGGCCTTTTGCCCGCGCACCTTGTCGATGGCGGAATTCGCCGCGCGTGTCACGGGCATGGCTTCGGGGTCGATGACCTCGCCCTGCATGCGCCATTCCGCGGCGATCATCTCGGCCAGCGCGGCGGTCGGCACGACCAGCGCAGCTTTGGCCGGGGTTTTCAGCGCCCGCCCGTCAAGCGTGACAGTAAAGCCGCCATCGCAGGCCGCAACCTGAGCGTCTTTCCAG
>SKRP01000166.1 GCA_007118445.1 Natronohydrobacter sp. | reverse complement strand
GCGGCGCGGCTCTGGGGTGGGGGCCTCGCATGGTTCGTGTTCTGGGGCTATCAGCTGTTCATCCTGATGGCCGCAACCGGCTATGTGCTGGGCTCGACCCAGGGCAATGAATATGCTGAACCTGAATGGTTGGCGGACCTGTGGCTGACCATCGTCTGGGTCGCCTTCCTGCTGGTGTTCATGGGCACGATCATCAAGCGCCGCGAACCGCATATCTATGTGGCCAACTGGTTCTACATGGCCTTCATCATCACAGTCGCGATGCTGCACATCGTCAACAATATCGCCATCCCGGTCTCGTTTGTCGGCTCCAAGTCGATCCCGGTCTGGTCCGGTGTGCAATCGGCCATGATCCAGTGGTGGTATGGCCATAACGCTGTGGGCTTCTTCCTGACTGCCGGTTTCCTGGGGATGATGTATTACTTCATCCCCAAACAGGCCGAGCGCCCGGTCTATAGCTACAAGCTGTCGATCATGCATTTTTGGGCGCTGATCTTCCTGTATATCTGGGCCGGTCCGCACCATCTGCATTACACGGCATTGCCGGATTGGGCGCAGACACTGGGCATGACCTTCTCGATCATGCTGTGGATGCCCAGCTGGGGCGGCATGATCAACGGTCTGATGACGCTCTCGGGTGCCTGGGACAAGCTGCGCACGGACCCGATCATCCGCATGATGGTGGTGTCGGTGGGCTTTTACGGCATGGCCACGTTCGAGGGGCCGATGATGTCGATCAAGACCGTGAACTCGCTGTCACATTACACAGACTGGACCATCGGGCATGTGCATTCGGCAGCACTTGGCTGGAACGGGATGATCACCTTCGGGATGCTCTATTACCTTGTGCCGAAGCTTTGGCAGCGGCAGGGGTTGTATAGCCTGCGGTTGGTCAGCTGGCATTTCTGGCTCGCGACGATCGGGATCGTGCTCTACGCGGCCTCGATGTGGGTGACCGGCATCATGGAAGGTCTGATGTGGCGCGAAGTCGATGCGCAGGGTTTCCTCGTGAACTCTTTCGCTGACACGGTTGCTGCGAAATTCCCGATGTATGTGGTGCGCGGCCTTGGCGGGACGCTGTTTCTGGCCGGTGCTGTGATCATGTGCTACAACCTGTGGATGACCATCACGAACAGCCCTGCGCGCGCGCGCGCAGCGGCGGGCCGTGCGGTCCCTGCTGAATAAGAAAGGGCAGGACAATGGGTATTCTTGACCATCACAAGAAAATCGAAACGCATGCCACGCTCTTGCTGGTGCTGTCGTTTCTGGTCGTCACCATCGGGGGGATCGTGCAGATCGTGCCGCTCTTCTATCTCGACAACACGATCGAGAAAGTCGAAGGCATGCGGCCCTATTCCCCGCTCGAGATCAAGGGGCGCGAGCTTTATCTGCGCGAAGGCTGTTACAACTGTCACAGCCAGATGATCCGCCCCATGCGCGACGAGGTGGAGCGCTACGGGCATTACTCGCTGGCGGCGGAATCGATGTATGACCATCCGTTCCAGTGGGGATCGAAGCGGACCGGGCCGGACCTGGCCCGTCTGGGCGGGCGCTATTCGGATGACTGGCATGTGCAGCACATGATTGCCCCGCAATCAGTGGTGCCGGAATCGATCATGCCCTCCTATGGCTTCATGATGAACCGCGACCTGACCCGTGCTGACGCCGAGCATGTGCGCGACATCATGGCTGTCTATCGCACACTCGGTCATCCCTATACCGATGAGATGATGGAGAATGCGGTCGATGATTTCTTCGCGCAGGTCGATGAATTCGGCGATCCTGTGGCCGACCGCTACCCTGGGGCACAACAGCGCAACTTCGATGGCCAGGAGGGTCGGATCACTGAAATGGACGCCATCATCGCCTATATGCAGATGCTGGGCACCTTGGTCGATTTCGACACATTCGTGCCGGATGCAAGCCGCTAAAGGAGGGCATTATGGAAACCTATACATGGCTTCGCGCTTTTGCCGACAGTTGGCATCTGCTGTTCATGTTCTGCTTCTTCATCGGGGTGTTCATCTACATCCTGCGCCCCGGTTCCAGCAAAGTGCATGACGAGACTGCGAATTCGATTTTCCGCAATGATGACCGACCAGAGGGGGGCGACGCCGCCCCCCGGACGGGACGTCACCAAGATCCGAAAGAGGCCCGCTGATGGCTGACAATTCCGAAAACAAGGTCACGCCTCCGTCGCGGCAATATCCTGACCCGGCGGTGAAGCTGAAAGAAGAGCCGCCGACCACGGGACATAGCTGGGACGGGATCGAGGAATATGACAACCCGATGCCGCGCTGGTGGGTCTGGATTTTCATCATCACGGTGGTCTGGTCGGTCGGCTACTGGATCGCATATCCGGCATGGCCCGGCATTCAGTCAGCGACCTCGGGTCTGCTTGGCTATTCCTCGCGCGCCAATGTCGCTTCTGAAATCGCCGAGTTCGAGACCCGCAACGAGCAGTTCTTTGTCCAGCTGGTCGAGACGGATCTGGATGAGATTCGCGACAATGATGAACTGCACCGTTTCGCGATCAATGCCGGGGGCTCGGTGTTCCGCGCGCAATGTTCGCAATGCCACGGCACCGGCGGCGCAGGCGTGCAGGCCAGTGGCTTTCCGAACCTGCTGAACGATGACTGGCTGTGGGGGGGCACGATGGAAGATATCCTGACCACTGTCACCTGGGGCATCCGCAACGAGGACTACCCCGATGCGCGCTGGTCGGAAATGCCTGCCTTCGGGGTTGATGGTTTGCTCGAAGACGAGGAGATCGATCAGGTCGTCAATTTTGTGCTGTCGCTCTCGGGCGCGGATCATGACGCCGACCTGGCCGCGCTGGGGCAAGAGCATTACGAGCTGAACTGCGCATCTTGCCACATGGATGACGGTTCGGGGGATTACTTCATCGGGGCGCCTGCGCTGAACAATCAGGTCTGGCTCTATGGTGGATCGCCCGACGCCATCCGCCACTCGATCTACTATTCGCGCTTCGGTGTCATGCCGGGGTTTGAGACCCGCCTGCGCGAAGCGGAGATCCGGGCTGTTGCTGCTTATGTCCACCAGTTGGGCGGCGGTCAGTAATCTGCAATTTCGCGAAATAAGGCCGGTCCCTCGCGGGGCCGGCCTTTGTCATGCCAGCAATATCAGAGCTTGCTCTTGCCGGGTGCACGGAACCGGACAAAGTCGCTCATTTCCGCCATGCGGCGGCGGTCCTGCGTCGCTTTGGTGACCCGAAATCCAAGGGTCTGTATCCGCGTTGCGAGGAAGAGAGTATTGGCATGGAAATCTAACATGGTGGCCTCCGGGTCTGGGGTTTCATGGCATCTTATTCTCACATATGGTTGCCTTGGGCTACTTCGGAAAGATTTTGATGTGTTAGAAAAACTGACATGATTGACTGGCAGACCATGCCGCCGCTTTCGGCGCTTCGGGCGTTTTCCGTGCTGGCCGAGACAGGCTCTGTGGTCACCGCCGCCGCGCGGCTTGGCGTGACCCATGCCGCCGTCAGTCAGCAAATCCGCAACCTGGAAAAGACCCTGGATTTGGCCCTTGTGTCGCGCAGCGGGCGAGGGGTGGAACTGACCGATGAAGGCCGCCATCTGGCCGAAGGGCTGCGACAGGGCTTTGACGAAATCGCCCGGATCGTGCGGGACGTGACTGCAGCACAGGACGAACGCGCGCTGCATCTGACCACAACCCCGATGTTTGCCAGCGCCTGGCTGGTCCCGCGTCTGGGCCGGTTTCGTGCCGCCCATCCGCAGGCCGATCTGGTGCTTGATCCAAGCCCGACGCTGCGCAAACTGGAACCGGGTGGCTATGATGCGGCAATCCGCCACGGCACCGGGCACTGGCCGGGGCTGGAGGCAGTGTTGCTTTTGCCGGTCTCGCTGGTTCTGGTCGGATCGCCTGCAGTGCTGCAAGGCCATGACCTCGCCGATCCCGAAACCCTGACCCGGCTGCCCTGGCTGAGTGAACTGGGCCATGCCGAGGCGCTGGAATTTCTGGCCCGACAGGGGATCCCGAAACCCCGGCGCGGCGGCATGGTGCATCTGCCGGGCAACCTGATGCTCGAGGCCGCACGCGCGGGGCAGGGACTGGCCGTGGTCACCGAAGGGTTGGTTGCGGATGATCTGCGCGACGGGCGTTTGCAGGTGGTGCGACGCGATGACACCCCGCGCGGCTATTATCTGCTGACACGACCGGGTATCCAGCGCCCGCCCTTGCGGGCATTCGTGCGTTGGGTGCAGCGCGAAGCTGCTGCCGCACCTGTGCTCAGTCTTGCCGCGCGTCCGGTTTGATCTGCATCAAGGCAGAAACGACTGATCTCGGTCACATAGGGTCGGGCTTGCTGTGCCAAGCTGCACCGACCTTCGTTTCCTGTTCGCGCGTGTTGTCGGGGGTCGGTGCCTCAGACACGAAATTCCCTTCATCGCCCTGCGTCATCTTGTCCAAACATGCATTCGGGACATAGGTTTGATTCAGGTCAAGGTCAGATGGCGCGTCACATGGGAAGACAGGCCTGACACGTTCCAGGAGTGACCGCATTGACTGCGCAAGAGCCAAACCCGCCCAGCCTCTATGCCGCGCGCGAGCCGATTTTCCCGCGCCGGGTGAAAGGCAGTTTCCGCACCATGAAATGGTGGCTGCTCGCGGTGATGCTGGGCATCTATTACCTGATACCCTGGATTCGCTGGGACCGGGGCCCGGAAATGCCCAATCAGGCAGTGTTGCTTGACCTGGGCAACCGGCGCTTCTTCTTCTTCATGATCGAAATCTGGCCGCATGAATTCTATTTCGTGGCAGGGCTGCTGATCATGGCCGGGATCGGGCTGTTTCTGTTCACCTCGGCGCTGGGCCGGGTCTGGTGCGGCTATGCCTGCCCGCAGACTGTCTGGACCGATCTGTTCATTCAGGTCGAACGCTGGATTGAGGGCGACCGCAACGCCCGTCTGCGCCTGCATCGTCAGAAATGGAATGCCGAGAAGATCCGCAAATACAGTCTGAAATGGACCACATGGTTCCTGATCGGCATGGCGACCGGCGGGGCCTGGGTGTTCTATTTCGCCGATGCGCCGACGCTCTTTGTTGATCTGTTCACCGGGCAGGCGCATCCCATTGCCTATCTGACAGTGCTGATCCTGACGATGACGACCTTCCTGTTTGGTGGTTTCTTCCGCGAACAGGTCTGCATCTACGCTTGCCCCTGGCCGCGCATTCAGGCCGCGATGATGGATGAGGACACGATCACCATCGATTACCGCCATTGGCGGGGCGAACCGCGCGGCAAGCTGAAGAAAGGGGAGCTCGCCCCCAATCAGGGCGATTGCATCGACTGCATGGCCTGCGTCAATGTTTGCCCCATGGGGATCGACATCCGCAATGGCCAGCAGATGGAATGCATCACTTGCGGGTTGTGCATTGATGCCTGCGACGAGGTGATGGACCGTATCGGCAAGCCGCGCGGGCTGGTGGCCTATATGGCGCTGTCCGATCAGGAAGCCGAGCTTTCCGGCAAACCGCAGAAATCCGTCTGGAAACACATTCTGCGCCCGCGCACGATCCTGTATACTGCGCTCTGGTCGATTGTCGGGATTGGTCTGGTGATCGCGCTCTTCATCCGCTCGGATCTGGATATGAGCGTGGCCCCAGTGCGCAACCCGACGCATATCGTGCTGTCTGATGGGACCGTCCGTAATGTCTATGATATACGCCTACGCAACATGCACCATGAACCGCGCGATTTCGCTCTGTCGATCACGGAAAACCCGGATCTGAGCCTGTCCATCGAGGGCGAACCGGGCCGGCGCGTCACCGTAGGCGCGGATGAGCAGGCGCTGTTGCGGGTCTATCTGACTGCGCCGCCGGACACGCCTTCGAATAGGGCAGAGCGCAGCCCGGTGCGCATCTGGGCCACCATCCCCGGCACCAATGACCGGGTCTATTCCGACACGATCTTCAACGGGAGAAACCAATGACCAAGGACAACAAGCCCGGCTTTCAGATCACAGGTCGCAAGGTCTTGATCATCGCTGTTTCGTCTTTCGGCGTGATCCTTGCCGCGAATCTGACGCTGGCTTTCAATGCAGTCAGCACCTTTCCGGGGCTCGAGGTGGACAACTCCTTCGTGGCCAGCCAGAATTTCAATCAGGAACTGGCCGAACAGCTGGCTTTGGGCTGGGAAGTGCGCGCCTCCCATCGTGATGGCGAACTGGCGCTTTCGATCACGGACCCTGACGGCGCGCCTGTTCGGGTCGCGCATCTGGATGCGGTTCTGGGGGCTGCGACTCATGTGCGCGACGATCAGGTGCCCGATTTCCGTTTCATCGACGGGGCTTACCGCGCGCCGGTGGATATCGGCCCCGGCAACTGGAATATCCGTATGCATGCTGTCGCGGCTGACGGGACCGAGTTCCGCCAGCGCGTGGTCCTGCATCTGCGCTGAACCGGAATGTCATGAGCACAGCCACGATCCGCCCGTCAGCCTGTCCGGCCTGTGACGCGGCCCCTGCCGCCGAAGCTCTGGCCACGCGCGCGGCCTTGCCCGATGCGAAAATCCTTGTCTCTGTCCCGGCGGTGCATTGTGCAGGCTGTATTTCCACCATCGAGCGCGATCTGGCGCAGATGGAGGGCATCAATTCCGCCCGGCTGAACCTGACCCTGAAGCGGCTGAGCGTGGACGCGAAAGCGGGGATCGAGGCCCGCGACGTCATCGCGCGGCTGGACCGGCTGGGCTATGAGGCGCATGAGCTGGACGCAGGCACGCTGTCGATGACCGAAACCGAACGTCAGGGGCGCGAGCTTCTGATGATGGTGGGCGTCTCGGGCTTTGCCATGATGAATATCATGCTGCTGTCGGTCGCGGTCTGGTCCGGGGCCGAAGGCGCGACGCGCGATCTGTTTCATCTGATTTCCGGCCTGATTGCCGTCCCGACAGTCGCATTCGCAGGCCGCCCGTTCTTCCGCAATGCGTGGAAAGCCCTGCGCGCAGGCCGGATGGACATGGACGGGCCGATATCCATCGCGATCCTGCTCACGCTTTTCATCTCGACCTATGAGACGCTGCAATCGGGCGAACATGCCTATTTTGAAGCGGTCGTGATGCTGATCTTCTTCCTTCTGGTCGGGCGTTATCTGGAATTTCGCGCGCGTTCTGTCGCGCGGTCCGCCGCGCAGGAACTGGCCGCGCTGGAAGTGCCGCGCGCGACCCGGCTGGTGGGGGGCGTGGAAAGCGTGGTCTCGGTCGCGGATCTGGTGGTGGGCGATATCGTGCTGGTGCGTCCCGGCGGGCGGGTGCCCGTTGACGGTGTTGTAACGCAAGGACAGTCCGAACTGGACCGCGCGCTGCTGACAGGCGAAACGCTGCCGGTATTCGCAGGCTCCGGCACGCAGGTCAGCGCGGGCGAGGTCAATCTGACCGGCCCCCTGCAAGTGCGCGTGACTGCGGCAGGCAAGGACAGCTCGCTGCACCGCATGGCCGATCTGGTCGCGAATGCCGAATCGGCCAAGATGCGCTATACCACAATTGCAGAGAAGGCTGCGGCAGCCTATGCGCCCACGATCCCGATCCTGTCGCTGGGCGCGTTTTTCGTCTGGTTCTGGATTTCGGGCGGTGATCTGCGGCTGTCGCTGAATATCGCCGTGGCGGCGCTGATCATCACTTGCCCCTGTGCGCTGGGTCTGGCTGTGCCTGCGGTGGTGACGGCGTCCAGCGGCAAGCTGTTCCGCAAGGGGCTCTTGATCAAGGATGGCACAGCGCTGGAACGGCTGGCCGAGGTCGATACGGTTGTGTTCGACAAAACCGGCACGCTGACCATGGGCACGCCGGAGCCCACCAATCTGGACGAACATTCTGTCGATGATCTGCGCGTGGCGATGGGTCTGGCCGAGGCGTCGAGCCACCCTCTGGCGCAGGCACTTGCGAAAGCGCTGCGGGGCCAAGATGTGCGACCTGCGAGGATCGCCGGTCTGGCCGAGGTGCCGGGATATGGGGTTGAAGGCGAATGGCAGGGCCAGCGCGTCCGTCTGGGGCGTGCGGATTGGGTCGGGGCCGAGGCGGGGGCGATGACTGCCGCCTATCTGGCGATTGGCGACCAGGCGCAAGGGTTCACTTTCGCCGATCAGCTGCGCCCCGGTGCGGAAGCGGTGGTGCGCGGCTTGCAGGCGCAGGGCAAGGATGTCTGGCTGATCTCGGGCGATGTGCCTGCCGTTGTGGGCGATCTGGCGCAGCGGCTGGGAATCGCGCACTGGCAGGCGAGCGCGCTGCCCGCTGACAAGGCCGCAAAGATCGATGCGCTGCACGCGCAGGGCCATAGGGTGCTGATGGTGGGCGACGGGCTGAACGATACGGCAGCGCTTTCGACCGCGCATGTGTCGATCTCGCCCGCCTCGGCGCTGGATGCGGCGCGCGCGGCGTCGGATATGGTATTGCTGAGCAGTGACCTGTCGCCTGTGGCCGATGCGGTCCGCCTGTCGAAAACCGCGATGCAACGGATCCGTGAAAACCTGTGGCAATCGGGGATTTACAACATCATCTTCGTGCCGATCGCGCTCTTCGGCTTCGCGACCCCGCTCTGGGCGGCGGCGGTGATGTCGATCTCGTCAATCTCGGTCACACTGAACGCGCTGCGGCTGAAATAAGGAGTATCATGGAAGTTCTCGCAATCCTGATCCCGGTCTCGCTTTTCCTCGGCTTCATGGGCCTTGCGGCCTTTATCTGGAGTCTGCGCAAGGGCCAGTATGACGACCCTGCAGGTGACAGCCAGCGCATTCTGGATCCGCGCTATGATGACAAGCCCAAACCCGTCGAGGACGATCAGCGCGGCTGATTGCGCTTCCAGCGTTTATGGGTCCACATCCATTGATCCATATGCGCGCGAATCTGTGCTTCCAGCGAGGCATTCAGCGCGCGGGTCATGGTCAAGGGGTCTGTATGCGGGATGGGGGCTTCGACTTCGATGCGGAAGCTCAGCCCGTCCGCTTGGCGAATGGCATAGAGCGGCACCAGCAATGCGCCATGTTTGAGCGCCAGTTCTGCGGGTGCCGTCGATGTGCGCGCAGGTTGCCCCATGAAGTCGATCAGCGTGCCATGAGCCATATAGTGATCGGTCACAAACCCGATCATGCCGCCTGCGCGCAGATGCTTGACCAGTGCGGCCAGCCCGGATCGCGTGCGCGGATAGATCGGGCTGGCGATATGGGCCATGGCGGCGACATAGCGTTTGTTGAACACCGGATTGCGCATCGGCATGTAGAATGCAGCGACATCATAGCCGCGTTGGCGCAGCACGACGCGCCCAGCATCGTAATTCCCCAGATGCGCTGTCGCCAGAACAACCGGCTGGCGCGTATCACGCGCATGATCGAGCGCGCTCAGGCCCGCCCCTGCGATGTGGCTCTGGGCCGCGCGGGCAATGAAAGCGTCCCCGGAAAATGTCTCGGCAAGCGCGCGGGCGAGATTGCCGGGCACAGTGCGGCGCAGTCGTCTGACATCGGCCTCGGGCATGTCCGGGGCGACCAGAGCGAGATTCGCCGCGATGCGCTGCCGAAACCCGGCCACGGGTCCGATGACATGCGCCCCCAGCCAGCCGATCATGGCAATCCGCGCGTCATAGGGCAGCAGGCTGCCCAGACCCAGCAATGCCGCGGTCAGCCGGTCTTCCAGCCAATGCTTCCAGCGGATGCGGGGGGGCTCTGCTAATGGCCGTGTCACGCGATCTGATCGTGTCATGCCGCCTGATTGCCCTGCATTCATGCAAGCGTCAAGCCATGCCGCACGCGCCGCTCAGTAGCTGTAATCAGCGTAGATCCGGGTCAGATCACCCTGCCAGTCACCGTGATAGCGGCCGAGCAGTTCGTCGGCGGGGGTCTGACCGGTCTCGACAGTTTCGTGCAGGGCATTCAGGAAATGCGTCTCATCGGGCAACATCCCACCCGCACCGGGCCGCGCGCGCGCTTTGAGACCCGATTCCGCTATTGCCAGCGCCTCGCGCGCCAGATCATGCAGCTTGACGCCGCCCGCTTCGCCCTGCAAGCCCGCGACCGAGGCCGCGACGCGCAAGCCCTCTCGCGTCTGATCATCCAGCCCTTTGGCCAGATCCCATGCGGCATCAAGCGCGCTCTGCTCATAGGTCAGCCCGACCCAGAAGGCTGGCAGCGCACAGAGCCTGCGCCACGGCCCGCCATCCGCCCCGCGCATCTCGATGAATTTCTTGACCCGCGCTTCGGGGAAGATCGTGGTCAGATGGTCGGCCCAATCCGACAGCGTCGGGATTTCACCGGGCAGGGCGGGCAATTCGCCGCGCAGGAAATCGCGGAAGCTCTGGCCGAGCGCGTCGATATACTTCCCATCGCGATAGACGAAATACATCGGCACATCGAGCGCGTAATCCACCCACCGTTCAAACCCGAATCCATCCTGGAACACGAAAGGCAGCATCCCGGTGCGTGCGGCGTCCAGATCGCGCCAGACCCGCGCGCGCCAGCTTTTATGGCCGTTGGGCTTGCCCTCGAGAAAAGGCGAATTGGCGAAAAGCGCGGTCGCCACAGGCTGCAGGGCCAGCGCCACGCGCAGTTTCTGGACCATGTCGGCTTCGGACGCGAAATCGAGATTCACCTGCACCGTGCAGGTGCGGTACATCATCGTCTTGCCCATGGTGCCGACGCGGTCCATGTAGTCGGTCATCAACCGGTAGCGACCCTTGGGCATGACGGGCATCTGCTCATGCGTCCAGATCGGCGCCGCCCCCAGCCCGATAAAGCCCACGCCGATCTTGTCGGCCACGTCCTGCACCTCGCGCAGATGCTGGTTCACCTCGTCGCAGGTCTGGTGGATGGTTTCAAGCGGTGCGCCGGACAGTTCCAGCTGCCCGCCCGGTTCCAGACTGACATTTGCACCGTCCTTTTCCAGCCCGATGATATGGCCGCCCTCCATGACAGGCGTCCAGCCAAAGCCATCGCGCAACCCTTCGAGCATCGCCTTGATCGAGCGCGGGCCGTCATAGGGCAGGGGCTTCAGCGTGTCGCGGCAATAGCCAAATTTCTCGTGCTCGGTGCCGATGCGCCACTGGTCTTTCGGCTTGCAGCCTGCGGCCAGATATTCGGCCAGTTGCGATACATGCTCGATCGGCCCGCCGCCGGATTGGGGAATGGACATCTGCGCTCCGATCCTTGCCGTCCCTTGTTGCGGCGAGACTTGTCGTTTGCGATCAGCCCTGTCAAGCCTCAGCGCAGGCGCAAATGATCTGCGCGGCGTGCAGGATGCAGCCAGATGGCGCGCGTCTGTGGCGGGTCGGGCGCGTCGAGCGCGTCCAGCAGCACCTGCATTCGCAGGTCGGGCAGCCGGGTGAAGGCGTCGAACAGTGCATCCGCGCCGCTGGCCGCGACCGGGATTTCCAGCCGCGTGTCATCCTGTGCGATCAACAGCCAGGTTCTGGCCCGGTCCAGCAGATGCAGCTCGACCAGATCGCCGATGGCGACGAAACCGCCCTCGGTCGGCCCAAAATAGCTGATCTGCCCCTCGATGATCTGGACCACACCGGGGGCCGTGCCGTCGCGGTGAAAGCGCATCCTGCGCCAGCCGATCACCGCCAGCGCCAGTCCCGCCAGCACGATCAGCCCCGCCAGCCCCTGAAAGAACGCCCCGCGCGCCTGCAGCGCCCAGAGCCCGAAAGCCGCGACGCCCAGCCCGGTCAGGACTTCGGACCAGCGTTTCAGCGTCGTGACGAGTTCCGGGCGGATCAGGCTGGTCATGTCCAGTCGCCCTGTTGCGCCTGCCACAGCGTCAGCGCAGCGACCGCCGCCGTATCAGCGCGCAGGATGCGCGGCCCCAGAGCGAGCGAATGCACATTGCCCATGGCGCGCAGGCGCTGGCGTTCACGCTCTGAAAAACCGCCTTCGGGGCCGATCAGAATGGCCGCCGGGGCAGCAGGCAGGGGCACGGCGCGGGCCTCTGCGGCCAGCGTCTCATCGGCGAAGATCAGGGCGCGCCCCTCTGGCCATGTGTCGAGCAACTGGCCAAGGGGCTGCAGTGCGGTCACTTCCGGAACATAGGTGCCGCCGCATTGTTCTGCCGCCTCGACAGCATGGGCTTGCAAGCGGTCCTGCCGGATGCGTTCGGAATTGGTGAAATCGGTCTGCACCGGCAGGATGCGCGCCGCGCCCAGCTCGGCGGCTTTTTCGACGATGAAATCCGTGCGCGCCTTCTTGATCGGGGCAAAGACCAGCCACAGATCCGGGGGCATCTGCTGGGGTGCGGCAAGGGTCTGACAGCGCGCGATGGCCGCTCGTTTGCCGATCTCGACCAGTTCGGCGCGCCATTCGCCATCGCGGCCATTGAACAGCGCGAGCGGCGTGCCCGTCCCCTTGCGCAGCACATTGCCCAGATAATGCGCCTGCGGTTGCGACAGGGCAATGGCTTGCCCCGCCCCCAGAGGGTGATCTACATAGAGGCGGATTTTCGCGCGCAG
>SKRP01000225.1 GCA_007118445.1 Natronohydrobacter sp. | reverse complement strand
GGTGCAGGAAATCGCAGCATAGCCAGAGGCCACGCCCTTCGCCATCGTCACGATATCGGGCTGAATGTCGAAATTCTGATAGCCGAACCACTTTCCAGTGCGGCCCAGACCGCAGACAACCTCGTCAATGTGCAAGAGCACATCATATTTGCGGCAGATTTCCTGCACGCGCGGCCAGTAGCCTTCGGGCGGCACGATCACGCCACCGCCTGCGGTGATCGGCTCCAGCACGATCGCGCCCACGGTTTCGGGGCCTTCGCGCAGGATCACTTCCTCGATGGCATCAGCGGCACGGCGGCCATAGTCCGGGCCGGGCCATTGCGCGCGGTATTCCAGACAATGCGGCACCGGGATGAAGCCATCGGGGAAGGGGCCGTATTGCGCGGCGC
Source organism: Natronohydrobacter sp. (assembly GCA_007118445.1). Classification (GTDB taxonomy): domain Bacteria; phylum Pseudomonadota; class Alphaproteobacteria; order Rhodobacterales; family Rhodobacteraceae; genus Roseinatronobacter. The sequence continues at coordinate 3,073 of SKRP01000225.1, read as the reverse complement.
GTTCGGGCTGGCCACCAGAGGCCAGCGTGGCAATCGTGGTGCCGTGATAGTCGCGCTCGCGGAAGAGAATCTTCCACTTGCCGCCGCCGTGTTTGCGCTGGGCGATCTGGCGGACCATTTTATAGGCTTTCTCATTCGCCTCGGACCCCGAATTCGAATAATAGACCCGGCTCATGCCCGGCATCTTGTCGATCAGCATCTGTGCGAAGACCGCGCCGGGCACTGTGCCCATCGCACCGGCGAAGAAGTTCAGCTTCACCAACTGGTCTCGCACCGCATTGGCGATGCTTTCGCGCCCATAGCCCACATTCACGGTCCAGACCCCGCCCGACACGGCGTCGATCATCTCGCGGCCCGTGGCATCCCAGACGCGCAGACCCTTGCCCTCGACGATCACACGTGGATCGACGGTTTCAAACGCTTTGTGCTGGGTCAGATGGTGCCAGACATGGGCACGGTCTGCCGCGACAACGGCGCTCAGATCGTTCTGGAAGGACAGGTCATTCATGGCAGACTCCGTAAAGCGAGTGGGTATGATCCTGCATCGCCTGTTTGTCCGGGTCATGATAGGGCCAGAATGGCCTTTCACTAAGGCCAGATTGCGCCTATGCTGCGGCTTCCCGTCGCGTTGAACAGGTGTCAAACCATGGCGATTGCTGTCGAATCCTTCCTGCTCGATCCGCTGTCGGAAGGGTCGTTGCAGCACCGTATCCGGCAGATGGTGGCCGAAGGGATTCTGTCGGGGCGGCTGCGCGCGGGGGAGCGGATGCCATCTTCGCGCAAGCTGGCCGCGCATCTGGGCGTCAGCCGAATCACGGTGACGCTGGCCTATGCCGAGCTTGTGGCGGATGATTTTCTCTATGCCGAAGGGAGGTCAGGTTATTTCGTCTCTGCCACCGCGCCGCGTCCGGTGGCCCCTGCGCCCCCGCCAGACACGCCCGAGATCGATTGGCCGCGCATTCTGGGTCATCGCCCCCCGGCGGAAGATCTGAACCGGGGCAAGCCGCGCAACTGGCGCGATTATCGTTTTCCCTTCATCTACGGGCAGGCGGACCCGGCGCTGTTCGACCATGCCAATTGGCGGCTCTGCATGATCCAGTCGCTTGGTTTGCGTGATTTCGACCGCATGACCGATGACCAGTTCGAACAGGATGATCCGGGGCTGGTCGAATATATCGCGCGCCATTCGCTGCCGCGGCGGGGGATATTGGCGCGGCCAGAGGAGATTCTGGTCACGCTGGGCGCGCAGAATGCGCTGTGGCTGGCGGCGCAACTCCTGCTGAACCAGCGCCGCGCGGCGGTGATCGAAGAGCCGGGCTATCCGGGGTTGCGCGCGATCCTGACCCAGACGCGCTGCAAGCTGGTGCCGGTGCCGGTGGGGGCGCAGGGGTTGGTGGCGGCGGATCTGCCAGAGGATCTGGATGTGCTGTTCTGCACGCCAAGCCATCATTGCCCGACGGGCGCGACCATGCCGCTGGAGGAACGTCAGGCGCTGCTGGATGCGGCAGCAGAGCAGGATTTCCTGATTGTCGAGGATGATTACGAATTTGAAATCGCCCAGGGCCGCGCGCCCTTGCCTGCGCTGAAATCGCTCGACCGGTCGGGGCGGGTGATTCATGTCGGCAGTTTCTCGAAATCGCTGTTTCCGGGGCTGCGCTTGGGCTTCATGGTCGGGCCTGCGCCCTTCATCGCGGAAGCGCGGGGGTTGCGCGGGACGGTGTTGCGCCATCCGCCGGGGCTGTTGCAGCGCGCGGCGGCGCGGTTTCTGTCGCTGGGGCATTATGATGTGATGCTGCGGCGCCTGACGCGCAGTTTCGCGGCACGGCGCGAGGTGATGCTGGCCGCGATCCGCGCCGAAGGGCTGATCATCGCCGGCGCGCAGGAAGATGGCGGGTCCAGCCTGTGGATGCGCACGCCCGAGGGGGTCAGCGCGGCAGCGCTGGCCGCACAATTGCGCGAGGTAAGCGTGCTGATCGAACTGGGCCAGCCCTTCTTCGCGCTACCGGGTCCGCCGGACAGCTATTACCGGATCGCCTATAGCTCGATCGCCTCTGAGCGGATCCCCGAAGGTATTGCGCGGATTGCGCGGGCTTGCCAGTCATTGAAACGGGCCGCGTGAACTGGTCCTAAGGCTTGGCCGCATCTGGCCCTAATGTTGCGCCGCGAATTGGTGTTTTAGTCAGGCCAAGCCGAAGCCCTGTCATACAAGGAGCCCTGCCATGCGCATGACCACTGAAGAAGCGTTCATCAAGACCCTGCAACGCCACGGCATTGAACATGCGTTCGGGATCATCGGCTCTGCCATGATGCCGATTTCCGACCTGTTCGAGAAGGCAGGGATCACCTTCTGGGACTGCGCGCATGAAGGCTCTGGCGGGATGATGGCCGATGGCTATACCCGTGCGACCGGCAAGGTCAGCATGATGATCGCGCAGAATGGGCCCGGTATCACGAATTTCGTGACGGCGGTGAAAACCGCCTATTGGAACCATACGCCCCTGCTGCTGGTCACGCCGCAGGCCGCGAACAAGACCATCGGGCAGGGGGGCTTTCAGGAAGTCGAGCAGATGAAACTGTTCGAGGATATGGTCGCCTATCAGGAAGAAGTGCGCGACCCGTCCCGCGTGGCCGAGGTGCTGAACCGCGTGATCTGTCAGGCCAAGCGCCATTCCGCGCCCGCCCAGATCAACATGCCGCGCGATTTCTGGACGCAGGTGATTGATATCGAAATCCCCGATCCGGTGGAGTTCGAGCGCCCTGCAGGTGGCGATACAGCGATTGCCGAGGCTGCGAAATTGCTGTCCGAAGCGAAATTCCCGGTCATCCTGAATGGTGCAGGCGTGGTGATCGGCGGGGCCATCGACGTGTCGCGGCAACTGGCCGAGCGGCTCGATGCGCCGGTCTGCGTGGGTTATCAGCATAATGACGCGTTTCCCGGTGGCCATCCGCTATTTGCCGGGCCTTTGGGCTATAACGGGTCCAGGGCCGGGATGGAGTTGATTTCGCAGGCCGATGTGGTGCTGTGCCTTGGCACGCGGCTGAACCCGTTCAGCACGCTGCCGGGATATGGGAT
>SKRP01000172.1 GCA_007118445.1 Natronohydrobacter sp. | reverse complement strand
CGTCCTCGGTGCTGATGAACGCGATCCCGGCGCAGGTGGCGGGCGTCGAGCGGCTGGTGATCTGCGCGCCGACACCGGGCGGGCAGGTCAATCCGCTGGTGCTGCTGGCCGCACGTCTGGCGGGGGTCGAGACGGTCTACCGCATCGGCGGCGCGCAGGCTGTGGCGGCACTGGCCTACGGGACCGAGACGATTGCGCCCGTGGACAAGATCACCGGGCCGGGCAATGCCTATGTCGCAGCGGCCAAGCGGCGGGTGTTCGGGCGTGTGGGGATCGACATGATCGCCGGGCCATCCGAGATTCTGGTCATCGCGGATGGCGAGAATGACCCGGACTGGATCGCGCTCGATCTGCTGTCGCAGGCGGAACATGATGAGAGCGCACAATCGATCCTGATCACGACGGATGCAGGTTTCGGGCGCGCGGTGGCGGCCGCCGTGGACAAACGGCTGGAGACGCTGGAGCGCCGCGCCATCGCCGGGGCAAGCTGGCGCGATTATGGGGCGGTGATCATGGTGCGCGATCTGCGCGAGGCCGCGCGCCTGTCGGACCGGATCGCGCCCGAGCATCTGGAATTATGCGTGGCCGATCCTGACGCATTGCTCGACCAGATCCGCCACGCAGGTGCAGTCTTCCTTGGCCATTGGACGCCCGAGGCGATTGGCGATTATGTCGGCGGGCCGAACCATGTGTTGCCGACAGCACGCTCGGCGCGGTTTTCCTCGGGCCTGTCGGTTCTGGATTTCATGAAGCGCACGACCTTGGCGCGGATGACGCCCGAGGCGCTGGCGGCGATTGGTCCTGCGGCGGAAACGCTGGCACTCTCCGAGAGTCTGGAGGCGCATGGCCTGTCGGTGCGCGCGCGGCTGGAGCGCCTGAACCGCTGACGGTGTATTTGAGTATTTTTGGCAAGATGAAGATGCAGGGGTTTTCCCGGTCCCGCTGCCGTGACACTCTGCTGCGTGAAAGGGGCGATCATGGTCGGTCTTTGCGTTTTTGATGCTTACGGCACCTTGTTCGATGTCGATGCGGCAGCACGCGACAGTGCTGTGCCGGATGATCTGTGGCCTGCATTGTCGGCTGACTGGCGGCGCAAGCAGCTGGAATACAGCTGGTTGCGGACAGTGGCGGGCGCGCATGTCGATTTCTGGCAGGTGACGCAGGACGCGCTTGATTGGGCGCTGGAGGCGCGGGGGCTGGCCGATGCAGGTCTGCGCGACGAGTTGCTGGGGCTCTATCTGCGGCTGGCACCTTACCCGGACGTGGCCGATGTGTTGCAGGCCTTGCGCGGGCAGGGGATCGGGCTTGCGATCCTGTCGAACGGGTCGCGGCATATGCTGGATCAGGCCGTGCGCGGGGCAGGGTTTGAGCGCCTGTTTGACGCTGTGCTGTCGGTCGATGATGTGGGCGCGTTCAAACCCGCGCGCGCGGTCTATGGCATGGTGGGCGCGCGGTTCGGGACTGATCCGCGCGAGGTGCTGTTCGTGTCCGCCAATGGCTGGGATATCTGTTCGGGCGCGGCTTACGGGTTTCGCACTTGCTGGCTGAACCGCGCGGGCGCGCCCCTGGACCGTCTGCATGGGCAGCCCGAGGCCGAGGCGCGGGATCTGCGTGACATCTTGTCTTATCTGGAAAGGCTCTGACATGCCGGTTTTCACTGCCCCGGACGGGGCCGCGCTGCATTACAGTGACGAGGGGCACGGGCTGCCGTTGCTCTGTCTGGCCGGGCTTACGCGCAATGGTTCGGATTTCGACTATCTGGCCCCGCATCTGCCGCCCCTGCGCCTGATCCGGCTGGATTATCGTGGGCGCGGGCAATCTGACTGGACCGGGGCAGATACTTATACTGTGCCGCAGGAAGGCGCGGATGTGCTGGCGCTGATGGACCATCTGGGGCTGGATCAGGTCGCGGTGCTGGGCACTTCGCGCGGGGGGATCATCGGCATGTATCTGGCTGCCGTCGCGAAAGAGCGGCTGCGCGGGCTGTGCCTGAATGATGTGGGGCCAGTGATCGAGGCCGAGGGGCTGGCGCGGATTTCCGACTATGTCGGGCGCAACCCCGGCGCGCGCAGCCATGCCGAGGCCGCGCTGGCACTGGAGCGCGCCAGCCCTGAATTTTCCGATCTGCCCGAGGGCCGCTGGATGGGGGAGGCGAAGCGGCATTTCATCAAGACCGATCAGGGCTTGCAGATCAATTACGACCCCGCGCTGCGCGCGGCATTTCTCGCGGCGATGACCGGGGGTGGCGGGGATCTGTGGCCGATGTTCGACGCCTGCGCGGGCCTGCCGCTGGCGCTGCTCCGGGGCGCGACCTCGAACCTGCTGAGCGCCGCGACTGCCGAAGAGATGCAGCGCCGTCGCCCGGATATGGTCTTTGGTGAAGTGCCGGGGCGCGGGCATATCCCGTTTCTCGATGAGCGCGAGTCGCTGCAGGTGATTCATGAATGGCTGGGGATGTGCCTGTGAATATTGACCTGATCCGCGCGGCGGAAGCGCGACTTGCGGGCCATGCGCGGCGCACGCCGCTTCTCGGCTCGCTCTTTCTGGACCAGATCGCGGGACGGCGGGTGCTGGTCAAGGCCGAGTGCCTGCAACATACTGGCAGTTTCAAGTTTCGCGGCGCGTGGTCGGCGATCACTGCCCTGCCGGAAGGCGTGCGCGGCGTGCTGGCCTTTTCCTCGGGCAATCACGCGCAGGGGGTGGCCTACGCGGCCTCGCTGCGCGGGCTCTCGGCAGTGATTCTGATGCCTGCCGATGCGCCTGCGATCAAGATCGCCAATACCCGCGCGTTGGGCGCAGAGGTGGTGCTATATGACCGCGCGACCGAGGATCGTGATGCGCTGGGCGCGGCCCTGGCGCAAGAGCGAGGGCTGGCGCTCATCCCGCCCTTCGATCATCCGCAGGTCATCGCAGGCCAGGGCACGGTCGGGCTGGAGATCGCAGAGCAGGCCCTTGCGCTGGGTGTGACCAGCGCAGAGATGCTGGTCTGTTGTGGCGGGGGCGGGCTGACCTCTGGCGTTGCATTGGCCCTGGAAGCCGAGGCACCGGGTTTTCGCGTGCGCACAGTGGAACCCGAGGGTTTTGACGATGTGGCGCAATCGCTGGTCTTGGGCAAGGTCGTCACCAACCCGCTGCGTTCTGGCCTTTGCGATGCGATCGTCACGCCAGCGCCGGGCAAGCTGACCTGGCCCATCCTGCAACGCCTGTGCGGACCGGGGCTGGTGGTCAGCGACAGCCAGGCGCTGCGCGCGATGGCACTGGCGCATGAGCGGCTGAAACTGGTGCTGGAACCGGGCGGCGCTGTGGCGCTGGCCGCCGCGCTGTTTCTGCCGGACCAGATCGAGGCCGAGACAATCATCGTGACCGCCTCGGGCGGGAATGTGGATCGCGAACTGGTCCCGCGCGCGCTCGCCACAGGAGAGACTCATGTCGATTGCTGATCTCGGCGATATCCGCCTGAAATATGCGCTCACCGGCCCTGAAGATGGCATTCCTGTCGTT
>SKRP01000333.1 GCA_007118445.1 Natronohydrobacter sp. | reverse complement strand
GCTTGGGTCACATGCTCGCAGAAGAGCGCCGTATAGCCGCGCAGGCTGCGGGGCGGAGGCGGGGTCCAGGCGGCGCGGCGGGTGGCGAGTTCTTCGTCGGAGACCATCAACTCCAGCCGTTTCGCACCGACATCGAGCACGATCTCATCGCCGTCACGCACCAGCGCCAGCGGCCCACCGACAGCACTTTCAGGCGCGACATGCAGCACACAAGTGCCATAATGCGTGCCGCTCATCCGTGCGTCTGAAATGCGCAGCATGTCCCGCACGCCTTGCGCCAGCAGGTGTTTCGGGATCGGCAGCGCGCCCCATTCCGGCATGCCCGGCGCCCCTTTGGGACCAGCATTGCGCAGCACCAGAACCGAGTCGGGCGTGATACCAAGGCTTGGATCGTCAATCCGCGCAACCAGATCAGCATGGGTGTCAAACACGACGGCAGGGCCGCGATGCTGCATCAGATGCGGGCTGGCGGCGCTGGGTTTGATGACGGCACCATCAGGGGCCAGATTGCCGCGCAGCACCGCAAGCGCGGCGGCTTTCGTCACCGGATTGTCCAGCGGGCGGATCATGCTGTCGTCATAGCACTCAGTCCCGTCCAGCATATCTGCCAGCGTGCCGGTCACTGTGCGGGCCGACAGGTACAGATGGTCGCGCAACCGCGAAAGCAGTGCCGGCAGGCCACCGGCGAAATAGAAATCTTCCATCAGCCGGTCGCCTGCAGGGAAGATATTGACCAGAACGGGCACTTCGTCCGCCGCACGGTCCAGATCGGCCAGCCCGAAATCGATCCCTGCCCGCCGCGCCAAAGCCACCAGATGCACCGCCGCATTGGTGGACCCGCCCAAGGCCATGAATACCCGCGCGCCATTTTCGAAAGAGGCGCGGTTCAGCACATCCGAGGGGCGCAGGTTGTCCCAGACCATCTCGACAATCCGCGACCCACAGGCCGAGGCCATGCGCGTATGCGCGGAATCCGCCGCCGGGATCGAAGAGGCACCGGGCAGCGTCATGCCCATCGCATCAACGATCGAGGTCATGGTCGAGGCCGTGCCCATCGTGTTGCAGGTGCCGAAAGAGCGCGTCATGCGGCTTTCCAGATCGACCCAGTCGTCTTGCGTGATCTCGCCTGAGCGCAGCTTGTCCCAATAGGCGCGGGTATGGGTGCCCGCGCCCAGTGTCTTGCCTTTCCAGCGCCCGTTCAGCATCGGGCCAGCGGGGCAGAAGATCGCCGGAATATTCATCGAGATCGCGCCCATCAGCAGCCCCGGCGTGGTCTTGTCGCAGCCGCCCATCAGCACGGCCCCGTCGATCGGGTGCGAGCGCAAAAGTTCCTCACATTCCATCGCCAGAAAATTGCGGTAGAGCATGGTCGTTGGTTTGACCATGACCTCGCCCAGCGACAGCGCAGGCAGCTCGACCGGATAGCCACCCGCAGCCCAGACGGCGCGCTTCACGGCCTCGGCCCGGTCGCGCAGATGCGCGTGGCAGGGGCTGAGATCGGACCATGTGTTGATGATCCCGATCACGGGCTTGCCCATGAATTCCTCGCGCCGCAGCCCCATTTGCTGTGTGCGCTGCCTGTGCGCGAAGCCGCGCATGTCGCTCGAAGCATACCAGCGCTGGCTGCGAAGCTCGTCTAGGCTGCGTCTGGACACGATCCCCTCCCCAGCGTCCTGCAAATACATGGCGGAAACTGTGAATCCTACTTTGTCAGGAATTTCACACCGCTGCAAGATTTGAAATGGAGATTCCGCGAAGCATGTTACCACTGTTCGAAAGATGATCCGCAAGGCACTGAATATAAATAATAAAAGAAAAATTCATCCTGATTGACAGGTTAAGCTCGGCGTGATAGCGTTTTCGCAGCGTTGCGATTTTCTGGGAGGCGAGATCGCAAGCAGCGACAGGGGGGATGGAATGGACGCAGTCATCCGAGCATTGGGTGTTGTGAACGAATGGCTGACGCGCATCGCGGGCTATGCGGCAACAGCGTTGCTTTTCGGCATGCTGGGCATTGTCATCGTGCATGTATTCTACCGCTACGTGCTCAATGACAGCTTCGGCTGGACAGAGGAATTGTCGCGCACGATGATGGTCTGGATGGCCTTTCTCTATTTCCCGACAGCGCATCGCTACGGGATGAATGTCAGCCTCGATATCTTCGTCTCTGCGATCCAGGACAGTCCGATCATGCGCTATGTCGGGATCATGATCGAGCTTGCCGTCTTCGTGCTGCTTTGCGGGGCGATCTGGTATAGCTGGGGCCTGATGTCGCGCGCGGGATCAAGTGTCACGCTCTCGCTGCGCCTGCCGCTATCCTATGTCTACATGATCATGCCGATCGGCTTCGGGCTGGTGGCATTGGTGTCTTTCGAGCGGTTGCTGCGGTTGCTTGGCAATCTGATCGAGCCGGGGCGCTATCAGGTGAATGTTTTTGGATCGTCCACAGGGGCGGGGAGCTGAGATCATGGCCTTTCTCTATATCTGGATTTTCCTCGGGCTTCTGATCATCGGCACGCCGATTGTCTTCGTCATGCTGCTCGCGCCCGGTCTGACGCTGATCATCGAAAACAACCCGCGGTTTCTGAACCTTCTGATTCAGCGCCTGTTTGCGGGCATGGACAGTTTCCCGCTGATGGCGCTGCCCTTCTTCATTCTGGCAGGCGAACTGATGACGGCAGGTGGTGTGACCAGCCGGATCGTGCGTTTCGCCGAAACCTTTGTTGCACATCGCAAGGCCGGACTCGGGCAGGTGTCCGTGTCGTCCTCGATCATGCTGGCAGGCGGGTCCGGCTCGGCCGTGGCGGATGCCTCGGCGCTGGGGGGTGTGATGATCCCCGGCATGCATCAGGCAGGCTATACAAAGTCCTTCTCGGCGGCGATCACTGCGGCCTCGGCGGTGCTGGCCTCGATCATCCCGCCGTCGGGGCTGATGATCCTTTATGCCTTCATCATGAATGTGTCATTGGCCGCGATGTTTGCCGCCAGCATCATTCCGGGGTTGATCATCGGTTTCGGCTTGATGGTGGTCGTGGCCATCGTCGCGCGCTTCCGCAGCTTCCCGGACCCCGCCCCGCGCGCGGATTGGTCCGAGACATGGGAGACCGGCAAAGCTGCTTTCCTGCCGCTTCTGACCCCCATCATCCTGATCGGCGGGATTGTGGGCGGAATCTTCACCCCGACTGAAGGCGCGGCCGTCGCGGCGTTTTATGCTCTGATCCTGGGCGTTTTCATCACGCGCGAAATCAGCTTCACGCAACTGATCGAAGTGTTTTCCAAGGCCGCGCTGAAATCTGCGATCATTCTGCTGCTGGTGGGGGCGGCTGTGTCCTTCGCCTCGCTGGTCAGCCTGAAAGGCACGCCGCAGCTGGTATCGGGCTTTATACTGAATATCACCACGGATCCGCTGATGCTGTTTCTGGTCGTGGTGCTGTTCCTGATCGCGATTGGCACGATCATGGATGCGGGACCTGCGATCCTGATCCTTGCCCCGATCCTGGCCCCGGTGCTGATCGG
>SKRP01000274.1 GCA_007118445.1 Natronohydrobacter sp. | reverse complement strand
GAGCGTGATCGCCCCCAGCAGCGCGTCATCATCGCGGCGAATGATGAACAGCGGCAGCGCGCTATCCTGTTTGTGGCAGCGTGTGGCCCAGCTCACACGGCTGGTAAAGGCCCGGCGGGTCAGATGATCATCGGACCAGGTCGGCTCCCACGGGGTCAGGAAACCTGCCGATTGGCGGCGCAGCTCGGACCATTGCCGGTAATCGCTGTGCTGCGGCAGGCGCAGAAACAACCGCTCCGTGTCCAGTCGCAGTTTCCCGCGCAGGCTGAGCATCAGGCCGCAAGCCTTTCGCTCAGATGCAACAGCCGTGGCGCGCCCGAAACCGGCCCGTAAAGCGCCAGCGCCATCCGGCTCTGCGTCAGCAGATCACGCGCATGGGCGCGGGTGCCCGCCACATCCACAGCGTCGATCCGGGCAATCGCTTCGGAAATATCCGGCACACGCCCCCAGATCGACAGCAGCTTGGCCAACCGCTCGGCGCGCGACGAGGGGCTTTCCAGCCCCATCAGCAGCCCGGCCTTCATCTGCGCGCGGGCGCGGGCCACTTCGGCGTCGCTCATATCGTCAGCGGCGCGTTTCAGCTCGTCAATGGTCAGCTCTGCCAGCTTGCCCACTTCCTCGGCCCCGGTGCCTGCATAGATGGTGATCATGCCCGTATCGAAATAGGCCCCCGATTGCGCAAAGACCGTGTAGCACAGGCCCAGATCCTCGCGCAGGCGCTGGAACAGCCGCGAAGACATGCCGCCCCCCAGCGCGTTGGAAAACACCTGCGAAGTGTAGAAACTCTCGGAACAGTAATCCGGTGCTTCCAGGGCGAGGGCGAAATGCGCCTGTTCCAGCCTGCGATCCTCGCGCCGTTCGCCATTATGGAACCGCGCAGGCGCGGCGGTCCGGCCCGGTTTCGGGATAAGCGGGCCGAAAAGCGGCTCGGCCATGCGCGCCAAGGCATCGTGATCGACCGCTCCGGCGGCAGCAAGGATCATCTGCCCCGGCCCGTAATGATCGCCGACAAAGCGGCGCAGATCGCTTTCCGTAAAGCCCGACACCTGCGCCGACGGGCCCAGAATCGAACGCCCGATAGGCTGGCTTGGATAGGCGGTTTCCTGCAGCCAGTCGAAAATGATGTCATCGGGCGTGTCCAGCGCCTGACCGATTTCCTGCAGGATCACACCGCGCTCGATTTCGATCTCGCGCGCATCAAAGGCCGGATTCAGCACGATATCGGCCAGAACATCCAGCGCCAGCGGCACATCGGGTTTCAGCACGCGCGCATAATAGGCCGTCATCTCGCGCGAGGTATAGGCATTGATATAGCCGCCCACATCCTCGATTTCCTCGGCAATCTGCAGCGCGCTGCGCCGTGCCGTGCCCTTGAAGGCCATATGTTCCAGAAAATGCGCGACACCGTTCTGGTCATCGGCCTCATGCCGCGCCCCGGCCTCGATCCAGAGGCCCACAGCCGCCGATTCCAGCCCCGGCATATGTTCCGAGACGATGCGAAACCCGTTGGACAAGGTCGTGACCTGAACGCTCATGCGCGGATCGCCCCGCGAATATGCGCCTGCAGCGCGGCCAGATCATTCGGCAGGCGCGTCACACGTTCGGGGCGCTCGAAGAGATCGGCCATGCGCTCGGGCAGGCCGGGGCGCGTGCCGGTCGCGGCCTCGACCGCATCGGGGAATTTGGCCGGGTGCGCGGTCGCGAGCGTGATCATCGGCGTGGCAGAAAGATGCGCTTCGGCGACATGGACGCCGACAGCCGTATGCGGGCAGAGCGTTTCGCCGCTTTCGCGCGCCAGCCGGGTGATCGTGGCCGAAGTCTCTTGCTCGGAACAGCGGCCCGAAGCGAAGGCTTCGCGCAGATATTCCAGCGCGCCCTGGCTGATCTGGAAACCGCCCGAGGCTTTCAGCTCATCCATCAGCTGCGCCACCGCCGTCCCGTCCCGGCCAAAGGCGTCAAACAGCACGCGCTCGAAATTGGAACTCACCTGAATATCCATCGACGGGCTGATCGAGGGTTTCACACCATCCGTGACATAGCCGCCCGAACTGAGCGCGCGGTGCAGGATATCGTTCTGGTTGGTGGCCACGACCAGTTTTTCAATCGGCAGGCCCATCGCGCGGGCGATATAGCCCGCGAAGATATCGCCGAAATTGCCTGTGGGCACAGTGAAGCTGACCGGACGGTGCGGCGCACCCAGGCTGACCGCAGAAGAGAAGAAATAGACCACCTGCGCCAGAACCCGCGCCCAGTTGATCGAGTTCACCCCGGCCAGTTTCACCCCGTCACGAAAGGCGAAATCGTTGAACATATCCTTGACCAGCGCCTGACAGGTGTCGAAATCGCCATCAATCGCCAGCGCATGGACATTCGCGTCCTCCGGCGTGGTCATCTGGCGGCGCTGCACCTCGGAGACGCGCCCATGCGGGTAGAGGATGAACACATCCACATTATCCAGCCCGCGAAACGCCTCAATAGCGGCAGATCCGGTATCGCCCGAAGTCGCGCCCACGATGGTCACGCGCGCGCGTGACCGCGCGAGGGCGGCCTGAAACAGCTGCCCGATAAGCTGCATCGCGAAATCCTTGAAGGCAAGCGTCGGGCCATGGAACAGTTCCAGCAGGAAATGATTGCTTGCCAGTTGCTTCAGTGGCGCGCGGGCAGGATGATCGAACCCGGCATAGGCTTGCGCGATCAGGTCGCGGAATTCGTCATCGGTGAACGTGTCGCCGATGAAAGGGCGCATGATGACATAGGCGAGTTCTTCATAGCTCAGCCCCGCCAGTGCTGCGATTTCGCCCTGCGTCATGGGCGGCACATACTCGGGCAGGTATAGCCCGCCGTCACGGGCCAGCCCGGTCAGCATGGTGGCCTCAAAGTTCAACACAGGCGCGGCCCCGCGCGTGGAAATATACTGCATCTTTGCGATGTTCCCTAGTCGTCCTGCGTCCTGATACGCCACAGAAAGAAAACTGTCATCCCCGCCCATGCCATTGCCATCAAAAACCATTGCACGGCATAGCCCAGATGCGGGTCAGGGATGCTGACATCATGGACCGGCACCGGGGTCAGGCCCTGTGGCGCGGGCTCGGAGGCACGCAGCACCAGCAAAAGCGGCTCTGTTCCCAGCAGCCCCGCCAGTTCATCGACATCGCGCCCGAAGGCCAGATTGCGCGTCGCATCATAATCCGGCGTATGGCGGTCGATGTCGCGCGGCCAGTGCAGATTGCCGACCAGTTGTGCGGCCTGCCCGTCCCCGAGCGCCAGCCCGGCGCGCGCGGCCTCGGGCAGGAAACCACGCTCGACAAGGATACGACGGCCCTCATCGGTTTCAAACGCCTGCAGCAGATGGAAACCGGGGCCTCGCGCGCGCTGGGCGGACAGCACGAAGACATGCTCTGACAGGAAACGCCCCTCGGTGCGGACCGGCAGATAGCGATGATCCTCGGCGCGCGGCGCGGCAGGCAGATCGGTGGGCGCTTCGAAAATGCGCATCTCCATCTCGGCGATCAGCGCGGCTTTCTGCCCGGCGCGGTCCAGTTGCCACAGCCCCAGCGCGACCAGAATCGCTGTCCCCAGCAATCCGAACAGGGCCGGAATGATCATGCGGCGCAGCATCGGGCCTCCTTGGCAGTTGAAACGCAAAACGCGCACCTCGGGGTGCGCGCCTGTCACGCCGCGCGCCCCGGAAGGCGCGCGGCAAGGGAAAGGGCTTACATGCCCCAGATATAGACCGCGAAGAACAGGAACAGCCAGACCACATCGACGAAATGCCAGTACCAGGCCGCCGCCTCGAAACCGACATGCCGTTCTGCGGTGAAATGCCCCGCACGGACACGGAACCAGCAGACCGCAAGGAAGATCGTGCCGATGATGACATGCGCACCGTGGAAGCCGGTCGCCATGAAGAAATTGGCGAAGAACACATCACCGCCGAAGGAATAACCGCGCTCGCTGATCAGGTAGACATACTCGTAAGCCTGCAGGAAGGTGAAGGCGATGCCCAGAACCACGCCCAGCAGAAGCCCCATCTCGACATTCTTGCGCGACCCGCCATGGACAAGTTCGTGATGCGCCCAGGTCACGGCGCAACCCGACAGCAGCAGAACCAGCGTGTTGATCAACGGCAGGTCAAAGGCGTTGACTGCATAGATCGCAGGCTGGACATATTCGGTCCCGACATAGGTATACATCGGGTACATGGCATGTTTGAAGAAGCTCCAGAACCAGGCGGCGAAGAACATCACCTCGGACAGGATGAACAGGATGAACCCGTAGCGCAGCCCCAGCACCACCACCGGCGTGTGATCGCCCTGATGCGATTCGACAATCACATCCTTCCACCATTCGAACATGACATAAAGCACGCCGACCAGCCCCATCAGGAACATCCATGGCCCCATGTCATGCATCCACAGCACAGCGCCGAACAGCATGACAAAGGCCGAGACTGCGGCCACGAAGGGCCAGATCGACGGGGGCAGGACGTGGTAGTCGTGGTTCTTGGCGTTGGCCATGGCGTTCAGTTCCCTCAGGCTATGCTCGGTCTTATGCGCGAGTTCAGTTTGTCATTGCGGTTTCCGGGGCGACATAATCATCCGGAATATGCGTGGGATGGAAAGTATAGGACAGCGTGATCGTATGCGTGTCGCGCGCATCGCGGTCGCGCAGGATGTCGGGGTCCACGAAATAGGTCACCGGCATCATGACCGTCTCGCCGGGTTGCAGCACCTGCAGCTCAAAGCAGAAACAGTCGATCTTGGTGAAATAGCGCCCGGCCTCATAGGGTGAGACATTATAGCTCGCGGTCCCGGCAATCGGCTCATCGGTCGGATTATGCGCCTCGTAGAAGGCCAGCCCGACTTCACCGATCCGGATTTCATGCATCCGGTCTTCGGGTTTGAAATCCCAGGGGAAATCCCGCGCGACCGAGGCGTCAAAGCGGATCCGCATCGTCTGGTCCAGCACTGTATCGGGGGCGACATCGGATGTATTGGTCGTGCCGCCATAGCCTGTGACACGGCAGAACAGGTCATAAAGCGGCACTGCCGCCCAGCCCATGCCGAACATGAAGGTAACGACAGCGACAGCTTGCAGGGTGGTCTTCTGAATGCCGTTCAGGCGTTGCCATGTAGCGATCATCTTTGCTGGAACCTCACGTGATCAGGGTCGAGTGTCGGGCGATAGGAATGGTCGAATGCCTCCAGACTGGACCCGCCGGACACTTTGACGATGGTCAGACCAAAGACGAGACCGATGAACAGCACCAGGGTCACGGCCAGCCCGACATTGCGGCCCGAACGGCGCTTGTGAAGCTCATGTTCGCGTGTGATCGCCATCAGAACACCTCCAGAAGCTTGAACTCTGCAGCAAAACCCGCATAGGCCGGAACCCGCACCAGCGCGGCCTCTGCAAGGATAGCCACGAAATGCAGGAAGAGATAGGCCAGCGAGAAGCGGAAGACCCGTTTTTCGGTCGCATAGCCATCGGCTTCAGCCTGCATTTCGCTGCGGCACCAGATTGCATAAGCGCCATGCAGGAACATCAGGTTCAGGATGACGGCCAGCGCCAGATAGACTGGCCCGCCAATCGCGGTGAACCCTGTGGCCAGTGCAAATGGCACGAGCGCAATCGTATAGACAAGGATATGCGCGCGGGTCGCCTTGCGCCCATGCGTGACGGTCAGCATCGGCACTTTGGCCTTGTGATAGTCCGATTTCATGAACAGCGCCAACGCCCAGAAATGCGGCGGCGTCCACATGAAGATCAGCATGAACATCAGGCAGGCTTCCAGACTGATCGAACCTGTGACCGCGACCCAGCCCACCATCGGCGGGAAGGCCCCGGCGGCCCCGCCGATGACGATATTTTGCGGCGTCGCGCGCTTGAGCCACATCGAATAGATGACAGTGTAGAAAAAGATCGTGAAGGCCAGCAGAAACCCAGCCAGCGCATTTGTGGCCAGCCACAGCATGATCACCGACAGGCCCGACAGCGCCATGCCCAGCCCCAGCGCCTCGCCCGGTGCGATCTTGCCTGCCGGGATCGGACGCTTTGCCGTGCGCTTCATCACCTGATCGATATCGGCATCCCACCACATGTTCAGCGCCCCGGAGGCCCCGGCCCCGAGCGCGATGAAGATGATCGCGGCCAGCGCCTCGACCGGGTGCAGGTTGCCGGGTGCGACCAGCATTCCGACCAGCGCGGTGAACACCACCAGCGACATCACGCGCGGCTTGAGCAGGGCGACATAATCGCTGAAACTGCCCTCGCCGGGGGTGGCGTAGGATATATCAGTGCGCAGATCGGTCATGAGGTCATCCAGTCAGAGTCGGCATGGCGCGCGACCGGCGCGCCATTTGCCTCAGTTCGCAGCGAGCTGAATTTCGCGCATCCAGTCAGGTGCCGCAGCCAGATCAGCCCCCTGGCGTTCCAGCCAGGCCACGTAATCCGCATCAGACACCACTTTGACCGTGATCGGCATGTAAGCGTGGTTGATACCGCAAAGCTCGGAACACTGACCGAAATAAATGCCTTCCTCCTCGGCGTTGAACCACAGCTCGGCCAGCCGACCGGGAACCCCGTCCTGCTTCACGCCAAAGGCCGGGATCGTCCAGGCATGGATCACATCCCCTGCCGTCACCTGCAGAACGATGTCGCGGTTCACCGGCACAACCATAGCCGTGTCAGTCGCCAGCAGATACAGATCATCGCTATAGCCGAAATCTTCCAGTTCGTCGCGTTCGAGCATGAATTGCGAAAACTGCACGCCATGATCGACATATTCGTAATCCCAATACCACTGCAGCCCTGTCACCTTGATAGTGACATCGGCTTCGGGCATGATCTGCTGGTGACGCAGCGCCGGGAAGGTGAAGAGCGCGATGAACAGCAGGATCAGCGAAGGCACTACGGTCCAGGCCACCTCGATCGGGGTGTTATGCGTGAATTTGGCCGGTTCCGGATTTGCCTTGCGGTTGTAGAATACAATCACCCAGATCAGCAATGCAGTCACAAAGATCGTGATCGGGACAATGATCCAGAGCAACAGATTATCCAGAAACACCACCTCGCGCGCGAGCGAAGAGAACGGGGTCTGCAACGCGGTGCCATCCGGCACCGGTGCTCCGAGCACAGGCAGTTGCGGCAGCAAATCTTCCGCAGCCGCTTGTGTGGCAACAAGCCCCCCGGCCAGAGGTGCAATCAGTAATGAGAGGAATTTGGACAGTCGCATCTTCGGTTCCCGTTCTGCGCGGCGCTACTCCGCATTATCATCCGGGCCCCCGGACACGCCTTCGACGGCATGCGATGGAATCCCGTTGAGCTTTTTCCTCGTAAAACCATATTACACATGTCAGAACAAGCAAAACCGATGCGACACATCGCCATTTGTTGATCTGTATCAAGGACAGCAGGGCTGATCTCAGCCGCAGCGCAGCATCTGAAAGGCCAATGTCATGAGTGACCCCGCATTCCGCCCCTTCGAAACCGCTTTTGACAAGGATGAGGCGCTCAGCATCCTGCGCGCGGCGACCCATGGCGCAGATGATGGCGAGATCTTTGCCGAGAAGCGGGTCTCGGAATCGCTGTTGCTGGATGATGGACGAATCAAATCCGCCAGCTACAACGCCGCCGAAGGGTTCGGCCTGCGCGCGGTGCGTGGCGAAGTGGCAGGCTATGCGCATTCCACACATATGACCATGGACGCTCTGCGCCGCGCCGCAGAAACCGCACGGCTGGCCGTGGGCGATGGCGGCGGCCAGATGGCCGATGGCCCTGCTCCCACCAATCAGCGGCTTTACACGGATGCCGACCCCATTGCGGGTGCGACATTCACAATCAAGCTCGATCTGCTGCGCGAGATTGATGACTATCTGCGCGGACAGGATGCGCGCGTGGTCCAGGTCTCGGCCTCGATGGCGGCCAGCCTGCAGCAGGTCGAGATCCTGCGCCCTGACGGTCAGCATCTGCGCGATATCCGCCCGATGAGCCGGCTGAACATCTCGGTCATCGTCGAACAGGACGGGCGGCGCGAATCGGGCTCTGCAGGCGGTGGCGGCCGCGCCGGGCTTGATGGGCTGATGCAGCCCACGCATTGGCAGGCCATGGCGCGCGAGGCGCTGCGCATCGCGCTGGTCAATCTCGATGCCGAACCCGCGCCGGCAGGTGTGATGGATGTCGTGCTGGGCCCCGGCTGGCCCGGCATATTGCTGCATGAAGCGGTCGGCCACGGGCTGGAAGGCGATTTCAACCGCAAGGGCACATCGGCCTTTGCCGGGCTTCTGGGCCAGCGGGTCGCGTCAAAAGGCGTGACCGTGCTCGACGACGGCACGATCCCCGACCGGCGCGGCTCGATCACCATCGACGATGAGGGCACGCCCTCGGGCCGGAATGTGCTGATCGAGGATGGTGTTCTGGTGGGCTTCATGCAGGATCGGCAGAATGCGCGGCTGATGGGGGTCGCCCCCACCGGCAACGGGCGGCGCGAAAGCTATGCCCATGCGCCGATGCCACGCATGACCAATACCTATATGCTGGGCGGTGAGGCCGCGCCCGAAGAACTCGTTGCGGATCTGAAGGATGGCATCCATGCGGTGGGGTTCGGCGGCGGGCAGGTGGATATCACCAACGGAAAATTCGTGTTTTCCTGCACCGAGGCCTACCGGGTCAGAAACGGCAGGATCGTGGGTCCGGTCAAGGGCGCGACATTGATCGGCGACGGGGCCACGGCGCTGACGAAGATCCGCGCGCTCGGCAATGACATGGCTCTCGATCCGGGCATGGGCACCTGCGGCAAGGCAGGCCAGTGGGTGCCTGTGGGTGTCGGCCAGCCAAGCCTGCTGATCGGCGGGCTGACTGTTGGCGGAAGCGCGGCCTGATGGCCGTGCTGCGATCCGCAGCACGCGGCAATCGCGCCTTGCGATGGGGCGACTGGATTTTCGCCTATCTCACGCTCTGGATCGCACCGCTGTTGCTGGGAATGCTGTTATCCGCGCTGGCGATCCTGTGGCGCGCGCCCTTCGAGGCATCCGGTGCCGCGGTCCCGGCGGAAAAGATCATCGCGGCTGTCCTCGGTGGCGGAGTGTTCCTGATGATGATCCCGGTCTTCTCATGGATCGGGCTGATCATCTCCTTTCCGGTCGTCTGGCTGGTGCTGCGGGCGGGCCTGGGCGGCTGGCTGAGTTTCGCGCTCGGCGGGATTGCGATGGCACTGTTGGCATCGGCGATGCTGGGCGGGATGGCCCCGGAAATCCCGATTGTTTTCGGCGTGATCAGCGCCGTGGCACTGCGCTGGATATTGCACCGGCGGTGCCCGGAGGCGTTCGTCACAGCATAGCGACAGGAGGCTGGCCTTGAGCGATCCCGATCTGATCATCGACGCGCGCAACCGGATTCCGGGCTTTGTGATCGTCGCTCTGGTGGCGGTTGTCCTGTCCGGCGTCATGGGGCTTATCTTCTGGGATGTGGTGCTGGGGTTGAACCCGAATGTCGGCGATCGCGGTTATTCGACAGCTGAACGGCTGGGTTGGGCGATCATGCTGTTCGCAATCGCCGCGATTGCCTGTGGCGGCACAATGCTGCTGGGGGCGCGTTTCATTGTCGTGATGCGCGATACCGGAACGGCAATCGAGCTGCAAACCCTCTCCCTCTCGGGGCTGCAGCGGCGCGTGATTGCGCCTGACGCGATGACACTCGGGGTGACCTACCGACCCGTTGTGAGGGGCAAGCGCAATGTCGATGCACCCTGGCAGACGCTCTACATCAAGGGCTATCGCGTGCCTTTCGCAATCGACCTGCAATCCGCGCATTATGACGAACGGCGCTTGCAGATGCTCATCTCGCGCGCGAAGCGGAAAACCACCGCCCCTGACGATCCCGCAGCCTGAAAAAACCGCGCAAGCCCGCAGTTCTTTAGCAGTTCTTTACCTGTCCTTAACCATCGGCATGGCATCACAGGATCAGAATGAGGCGAGGCGGATGGAATGGCGAAAGATTTGTTTTCTTCTCACCCACCCTTCACCCCACCCATGTCGGAAGAAGACAGGCTGTTCTGGCTTCGCCTCATTCGCTCTGCACGGGTTGGCCCGACAACATTTCACCGGCTGATGACCGAACATGGCACTGCGCGAGCCGCGCTCGACGCGCTGCCTGCATTCGCACAGGCGGCGGGCGTGCAGGACTATACCCCCTGCCCCCCCGATCTGGCCGAGCGCGAAATCGACCTTGCGCGCGCGAAGGGCGCGCGGATGCTCTGTTTCGGCAGCGATGCCTATCCGTCCACTCTGGCCAGTATCACCGACGCCCCCCCTGTATTGTGGTGCATGGGCCAGCGCGCCCCGATCCTGCGCCCGGTCGTGGCGCTGGTGGGGGCGCGCAATGCCTCCAGCCTTGGCACCCGCACAGCGCGCGCCCTGGCCGAAGGGCTGGGGCATGAAGGCTATACAGTGGTTTCGGGGCTGGCACGCGGGATCGATGCGGCCGCGCATCATGGCAGCCTGAAAACCGGCACCATCGCGGTGATGGCCGGGGGGGTGGATGTGATCTATCCTGCGGAAAACGCACTGCTTGCCGCAGCCATCGCCGATCAGGGGCTGCGGCTGTCCGAACAGCCGATGGGCATGGCACCGCAAGCGCGCCATTTTCCGCCCCGCAACCGCATCATCGCCGGTCTGGCGCTCGCCGTCGTGGTGGTCGAGGCCGCCGAGAAATCCGGCTCGCTGATCACGGCGCGCGATGCGCTTGAACAGGGGCGCGAGATCATGGCCGTTCCGGGACATCCGGTCGATGGCCGCGCCGGGGGCAGCAACCGCCTGATCCGCGAGGGCGCGACGCTGGTGCGCCATGTCGAGGACGTGCTGGAGGTCTTGCAACGATTGCAACCACCAAAGCCAGCGCAAGCGACCGAAACCGTGCCCCCCGACCGGCCCGGCGCGACCGGGTTGCCGCTGGACCAGCGCATTCTCGACCTTCTGGGGCCAAGCCCGGTCGCCGAGGACCAGTTGATCCGCGATCTGGCACTTCCGGCAGCACAGATATCGCCTGCACTGGTCATGCTGGAAATGCAGGGCAGTGTGCGCCGCCATCCCGGCGGATTGGTCAGTCGCGCCTGACACCGCGCGCCCCCGGCTTCGGGCCGGGCCTTCCCGGACATCCCCGCGCCGGTCCCGCGCATCGGTCCCGGCTGCCTGCGCGCGCTGCAGCACAAGCCCCAAATCCACCTTCGCCATTTCGGCGCATTGACATTCCCACCCCTGCTCACACATGTAAGGCCAACCGCATCCGGGCGGAATTTTGCGTTTACCAGAGGAATTTCATGGCAGTCGTCGTCGTAGAGTCGCCCGCCAAGGCCAAGACAATCAACAAATATCTCGGCCCTGGCTATACAGTTCTTGCCTCTTACGGCCATGTGCGCGATCTGCCGCCGAAGGATGGTTCTGTCGATCCCGAGCAGGATTTCCAGATGCTCTGGGAGGTCGCCAGCGACTCGCGCAAACATGTCAAAGCCATCGCCGAAGCGCTGAAAGACGACCCCGAACTGATCCTCGCGACCGACCCCGACCGCGAGGGCGAGGCGATTTCCTGGCACCTGACCGAGGCGCTCTCGAAATCGCGGGCGCTGAAAAAGGACACGCCGGTCAAGCGTGTGGTGTTCAATGCAATCACCAAATCTGCAGTCTCGGCGGCCATGGAAAACCCGCGTCAGGTGGATATGCCGCTGGTCCATGCCTATCTCGCGCGCCGCGCGCTGGATTATCTGGTGGGTTTCAACCTCTCACCCGTCTTGTGGCGCAAGCTGCCCGGCGCAAAATCGGCCGGCCGCGTGCAATCGGTCTGCCTGCGCCTGATCGTCGAGCGCGAGATGGAAATCGAGGCGTTCCGCGCGCAGGAATACTGGTCGGTCACAGCGGGCCTGACCACCCCGCGCGGGCAGGAATTCAGCGCCAGGCTGGTCAGCCTTGCGGGCAAGCGCCTGGACAAATTCGACATTGCCACTGCAGAATCCGCTGAAATTGCCGTGCAGGCGGTCCAGTCACGGTCACTTTCCGTACATTCGATTGAGGCCAAGCCTGCCAGCCGCAACCCGTCGGCCCCGTTCATGACCTCGACCCTGCAACAGGAGGCCAGCCGCAAATTCGGCATGGGCGCGAAACATTGCATGAGCACCGCGCAGCGGCTTTATGAGGCAGGCTATATCACCTATATGCGGACCGACGGTATCGACATGGCCCCCGAGGCCGTGATGGCCGCGCGCGATGTGATCAAGGACCGCTATGGCGCGGATTATGTGCCGAAATCGCCACGCATGTACAAGAACAAGGCCAAGAATGCGCAGGAAGCGCATGAATGTATCCGCCCCACGGAGATGGCAGTCAGCCCGGACCGCCTGAAAATCACCGATGCCGATCAGCGCAAGCTTTATGATCTGATCTGGAAACGCACCATCGCCTGCCAGATGGAAGCGGCGCGTCTGGAACGCACCACAGTCGAAATCGGGTCCGCTGACGGGCAGGTCGGGCTGCGGGCCACAGGTCAGGTGGTGCTGTTTGACGGTTTCCTCAAGGTCTATGAGGAAGGCCGCGATGATGTGGTGGATGACGATGACAAGCGCCTGCCGCAGATGGCAGAGGGCGATGCGCTCGACAAGCGCTCGGTCACGCGCGAGCAGCATTTCAACCAGCAGCCCCCGCGCTACACGGAAGCGACTCTGGTCAAGCGGATGGAGGAACTGGGCATCGGGCGGCCCTCGACCTATGCCAGCAT
>SKRP01000063.1 GCA_007118445.1 Natronohydrobacter sp. | reverse complement strand
CGGATCACGTCATCCTCGGCGATATTGCGCCCCTCTTCCCAGCAGGCGCGGGTCAGCCCTGTCACCAGCGCGGCCATATCGCCGCCGCCTGCTTCCTGCGCCGCAATGATCGCATAAGAGGCCGGGGCCGGGTTGGTCGGGAAAAACGGCGGCTCCAGCAGCAGCGGCAGACCCAGCCGTTTCGACCAGCGCGCCAGTTCCTGCATCCGGTAGGCTTTGCGGCTTTCATGGCGCTCGGCCAGAACCTTGCCGCCGGTGCGTGCGAACAGTGCGGACGGGTCCAGAGGTTTGTAGCGGATCGCCATATCTGCCGCTGCGGCAATCCGGGCGGGCCGCGCCCCTGCCATATGCGTCCATGGCGACATCGGGCTCAGGTAATAATCGATCTGTGTCACAGGCGGCTTCCTTTGACAGGCTCCAGGTTTGCAAGACCGTAACGGGGTGGTAAGCGGTGTCAACGTCTCCGAATCCCCAAGGACCGCCTGATGATCGAACGTTCCGAACCCAAGCTGATTGCCGGGAATTCCAACCATCCGCTGTCAAAGGCCATTGCGCGGCGCATGTCGCTGCATCGCGGCATGTCCGTGTCGCTGGTCGATGCGCGCGTCGAGCGGTTCAATGATGGCGAGGTCTTTGTCGAGGTTTTCGAGAATGTCCGTGGCGAGGACATGTTTATCATCCAGTCCACCTCGAAGCCCGCCAATGACCATCTGATGGAGCTTCTGATCATTGCCGATGCGCTGAAACGCTCGTCAGCCGCGCGGATCACAGCGGTCATCCCCTATTTCGGTTATGCCCGTCAGGACCGCCGCACCAAGGCGCGCACGCCGATTTCGGCCAAGCTGGTCGCGAACATGATCACTCAGGCCGGGATCGAACGCATCCTGACGCTGGATCTGCACGCGGCCCAGATTCAGGGCTTTTTCGATATTCCGGTGGATAATCTCTATGCTGCGCCAGTGTTCTCGCTGGACCTGATGCATAATTTCAAGGGGCGGCTTCAGGATGTGGTCATCGTTTCGCCCGATGTCGGCGGGGTGGCGCGCGCGCGCGAACTCGCCAAACGGGTCGGCTGCGCGCTGGCGATTGTCGACAAGCGCCGCGAGAAACCGGGCGAAATCGCCGAAATGACCGTGATCGGCGAGGTGAAGGGCAAGATCTGCATCATCGTGGACGATATCTGCGACACGGCTGGCACGCTGTGCAAGGCCGCTGAAGTGCTGGTCGAAGCCGGTGCAACCGAAGTGCACAGCTACATCACCCATGGCGTGCTGTCCGGCCCGGCAGTCGAGCGGATCACGAAATCCGTGATGAAATCGCTGGTGATCACGGATTCGATCGCGCCAACCGAGGCTGTGCAGGCCGCGCCGAATATCCGCATCGTGCCTACGGCCCCGATGTTCGCCCAGGGCATCCTGAACACCTGGAAAGGCACCTCGGTCTCATCCCTCTTCGATACCGAAACC
The DNA here is from genome assembly GCA_007118445.1 of Natronohydrobacter sp. GTDB lineage: Bacteria > Pseudomonadota > Alphaproteobacteria > Rhodobacterales > Rhodobacteraceae > Roseinatronobacter. Next base: position 2,083 of record SKRP01000063.1, on the reverse strand, counting down.
CTGTCGCCGATCTATGAAGGGCTTTACGGGGTCTGAGCCGCCGCTGCCCTGGTGCCCCCTGCCCTAGTCACTATCGCCCTGTCCGCGCATCTGCGGGCGGTTGCGTTCTGACGGGTGCAGCGAATCGCGCGAATCGAAATCATTGATATCGCGGCGGACAGCACGGCGCGCGCGGAACCAGCGTGACAGACTCAGCCAGACCACCAGCCCCACAGCGGCCCAGATCAGCCCCTGCACGAAGACATGCAGCCCCGGCACCAGCCAGACAACAAGGCCGGTCACGGCCGCGCCCATGGCAAAGCCCAGCGCGACATAGGCGACGGTCAGCATCTCGACGATCAGGAACACAGCGGCGATCAGCCCCCAGATCGTCCAGTCCGGCAGGGCAAACAGGTCCATGGCCTACATCTCCTTGAGGATCGCCGCCGCCTCGCGGAAGGAATTCGACGGCCCGCCCGGCAGCATGATCAGTTTGGCATTCTCGGATTTCGCCAGCCCCTCCAGCGCCTCGACCTGCATCCGCGCGGTCTGGAAGGTCAGCGCCTCGCGGGCATTCTCACCAGCCATCGATTCGGCGATCACGCGATTGGCTTCGGCATTGGCCTCGGCGATGGCGCGGATCCCGTCGGCGCGGCGCTGCGCTTCGTAGAGTTCCGCATCAGCATTGAGTTCGGTCGCCCGCCGCACACCTTCGGCGCGGGTGATCGCGGCGCGGCGCTCGCGTTCGGCGGCCAGCACTTCGGCCATGGCTTTCTGCGTGGTCTCGTTCAGCCGCACATCAGTGATTTCCGAGCGCGAGATACGAATGCCATAGGTCTGGCCCGCATCTTCCAGCGCCTCCAGCAGCGCCACATTCAGCGACCCGCGATCCGACTGCACCTGATCCAGCTCCACCTTGCCCAGTTCCGAACGCACCAGCGATTGCACAAGGCCAATCACCAGACTGTCGATATTGTTGACGCGGAACACTGCCGCTTCGGGGTTCTCGATGCGGTAGACCACCAGAAGCTGCGCACCGAAGACCACGTTATCGGCCGAGACCACTTCAAGCGAGATATCGTTCAGAACCTGATCATTCACCGGCACTTTCGCGTGCACGCGGTCCAGAAAGGGCACGATCACATTCACGCCTGCATCCAGCGTGCGGTGATAGGCGCCCAGCCTTGTGATCACATAATTCTGCGCCTGCGGAACGATCTTCAGCCCCAGAAGGACAATCAGGACCAGCAGCACGACAAGGGCAAGAATCAATTCCATATGCGACCTCTTCAATCGGGTGGTGCCGTGGCGTCTCGCCATTGCGGCAGGGAAATATCCGGGCGACGTTACAGCGCGTCTCTGGCAACAATGTGGCGTGCGATCAGCATCAGCGCAAGGGCGATGCCGGCACAGATCATCATCCCCTGGATCAGCGGCAGGGGCGTGCCGTCATAGGCCAGCGAAATCGGCATGGCGATCAGCGCGGCGAAGACTGTCGAAAAGGACATCACCACCGACGCCCCGATCCCGGCAATATGGCCCAGCGGTTGCATCGCCAGCGCGTTCAGATTGCCGAAGGTCAGGCCGATGGAAAAGAAGCCGGTGCACATGAAGGCAAAGAACAGCCCGAAATCCCAGGGTGCGGGCAAGCCAAGAGTCATCAGCCCGAGAAAAGCCAGCGACACGCAGGCTTGCCACAGAAAGGCCAGGGTCGCGATACGGCGCATCCCGAAGCGCATGACCAGCCGCGAATTGGCCACGCTGGCCGTGCCTGCGACCAGCGCTGTGACCGCAAACCAGAAAGGAAAGCTTGCCGCACGGTCATAGACATCATCGAAGATCATCGGCAGGTTCGACAGCCACACATAAAGCGGCGCGAAAGCGAAGGTCAGCGCCAGCACATAGACCATCACCTGCGGATTGGTCAGGATCTCGACCAGCGCTGCCCCGATCTTGCCCGGCCGCAACGGTCTGCGGCGCTCTGGCGGCAGGGTTTCAGGCTGGCGCAGCGTCAGCCACAGCCCTGCGACCAGACCAAAGACCACAAAGGCCATGAAGATCATCCGCCAATGCGACAGCCACATGATCCCGGCCCCGATGGAGG
>SKRP01000315.1 GCA_007118445.1 Natronohydrobacter sp. | reverse complement strand
CTGGGGCATCTGGCCGCGCTGCTGGGCGCGGCCTGTTCGTCGCTGGCGTCAATCATCGTGCGCAAGATCGGGCAGGAAGAGCGCAATGTGGTGCTGCTGCTCTATCCGATGATGGCCAATCTTGTGCTGATGGGGCTGGCCCTGCCTTTCGTCTATCAACCCATGCCGCTGGCGCATTTTGGCGGGCTTGCGCTGATGGCGGCGCTGGCCATTCTTGCCAGCCTGTGCGTCATTGCGGCCTATAAGCGTGCCGCCGCCTACAAGATCGCGCCGATGCAATATTCGCAGATGATCTGGGCGGTGCTCTTCGGGGCACTTTTTTTCGGTGAAGGCGTTGATATCTATACGATTATCGGAGCTGCGGTCATCATCTCCAGCGGCATCTACATCGTGATGCGCGAGGAAAGGGGCAATGTCTCCGAGAATCGCCCTGTTCTCGCCACCCGCACGCGCAATGAGACAGGCACATATCCGCGCGCCGGTCAGCTTGGCAGGCTGGATGCGCCTGATCAGGATAAGCCCTGACCGCGGCGCTCTGGCAACGCCCTGCAGGCTTTGAATAAAAATCGGTGCCGCACTGCTGGTCACATGCCGGGACTGGCGCTAAAGACACAGGGCAGACTGTGGCAATGGGGCATCTGATGCACAAGGATATCCGTCCGCAACCCGGCATCATGGACATCGCCCTCTATCAGGGTGGCACGTCGAAGATTGCAGGGCGCGATGATGTGGTGAAACTCTCCTCGAATGAAAACCCGTTCGGGGCAGGCGATCTGGCGCGGCAAGCCTATTTGCGCGCGGGCCATGATCTGCATCGCTACCCCTCGACCGACCATGCCGGGCTGCGGGCGGCGCTGGGCCGTCAGTTCGGGCTGGACCCTGCACGCATTATCTGCGGCGCAGGGTCGGATGAGATCATCTCCTTTCTCTGTCAGGCCTATGCCGGACCGGGCGACGAGGTGCTCTATTCGCAACACGGCTTCCTGATGTATCGCATCTCGGCGCTGGCAGCAGGGGCAACCCCGGTTGTCGCGCCCGAGCAGGAGCGCACCACCGATGTCGATGCGATTCTGGCGGCGGCGACACGCCGCACGCGCCTGGTCTTCATCGCCAATCCCAACAACCCCACCGGCACCATGATCCCGATCGAAGAGATCACGCGCCTTGCCGAGAAGCTGCCACCGCAGGCGCTGCTGGTGCTGGACGGGGCCTATGCAGAATATGCCGAAGGCTATGACGGCGGCGCGGCACTGGTCGATGCGCGCGAGAATGTGGTGATGATGCGCACCTTCTCGAAGCTCTATGGACTTGGCGGGCTGCGTGTGGGCTGGGGCTATGGGCCGCAGCATGTGGTCGATGTGCTCAGCCGTGTGCGTGGGCCGTTCAACCTGTCCAACACGCAGCTTGATGTGGCCGAGGCCGCGCTGGGCGATGCCGCCCATATCGCGCGCTCGCTCTCCGAGAATGCGCGGCTGCGTGACTGGCTGTCGGACAAGCTCAACCAGATCGGTGTCGCGACAGATCGCAGCCATGCCAATTTCGTGCTGGCGCGGTTCCGCGATGAAGCGCAGGCCAGCGCCTGCAATGCCGCGCTGCTGGCCGAAGGGCTGATCGTGCGGCAGGTGGCCAGCTATGGTCTGCCCGAATGCCTGCGTATCACGGTAGGGGACGAATCCGCCTGCCGCCGGGTTGCATATGTGATCACGGTTTTCATGGAAACGCAGCAGTGAGCCTGCTTTATCAGCGCGTCGCCTTTATCGGGCTGGGCCTGATCGCCTCTTCCATGGCCCATGCGATCCGGCGTGCCGGGCTGGCCGCGCAGACAACCGGCACGGCGCGCTCGCTTGAAACCCGTGCTGTCGCAGCAGAGATCGGTCTGGTCGATCAGGTCTTCGACACGTCCGCCGAGGCCGTCGCCGGGGCCGATCTGGTCGTGCTCTGCGTGCCTGTGGGCGCGATGGAAACCGTCGCCCGCGACATCGCTCCGCATCTGGCGCGCGGGGCCACGATCACGGATGTCGGATCGGTCAAACAGGCGGTCATTGATGCCGTGGCCCCGCATTTGCCCGCAGAGGCGCATTTCATCCCGGGCCATCCGTTGGCCGGCACCGAACATTCCGGTCCGAAATCGGGCTTTGCCGAGTTGTTCGACAATCGCTGGTGTATCCTGACCCCGCCTTCAGGCGTTGATCCGCAGGCGCTGGAGCGGCTGACGCTGTTCTGGCGCGGGCTGGGCGCGAATGTCGATCTGATGGACCCGCCGCATCACGATCTGGTCCTTGCTGTCACCTCGCATACGCCGCATCTGATTGCCTATACGATGGTGGGGGTCGCGGATGACCTGCGCCGGGTCACTGACAGCGAGGTGATCAAGTATTCCGCCGCCGGGTTTCGCGATTTCACCCGGATCGCGGCTTCTGACCCGACCATGTGGCGCGATGTCTTTCTGACCAACAAGGACGCGACTCTGGAAATCCTCGGGCGGTTCACCGAAGAGCTTTTCGCGTTGCAGCGTGCGATCCGGCAGGGCGATGGCGACCTTCTGCACGGCTATTTTTCGCGGACCCGCGCGATCCGGCGCGGCATAATCGAGGCCGGACAGGACACGGACGCGCCGGATTTCGGGCGCGTGCAGAAAAAACAGGACTGAAAACGGGAGCGCAGGCATGAAATTCACAACTGGCCTCGTCTTGACAGTGATTGTTCTCATGGCGGTCGGCTGCAGTTCGGACCGACAGGCGGACCGTGCGGCACAAAACCAGGCCCGCGCGCAGGCCGAGGCCGAACGCCCGGGATTGCTTGCACGCCTGAATCCGCTGCGCAACATATCCTTCCGGGGCGCGCTTCCCGGCGCGGTCACGGAACCGCGCCCCTCGCGCCGTTTATGCGGGGTCCGGGGCCTTGTGGGCGCGGAAATCCCGCCGGTCACCTCTGAAGTGGCGGGATGCGGTGTCGAGGCGCCTGTGCGCGTGACCGAAGTCGATGGCGTGACGCTCTCGCAGGCCGCGATTCTGGACTGCGAGACGGCCACTGCCCTGCATCGCTGGGTCCGCAAAGGAGCGAAACCCGCTGTCAGGCGCAGAGGTGGCGGGATTGCCGAATTGCGCGTGGCCGCGCATTATGTCTGCCGGCCCCGGAATCACCGGGCGGGTGCGCGGATTTCCGAACATGGGCGCGGTCGTGCGATCGATATCAGCGGCGTCATCCTCGCGGATGGCACCGAGATGAGCGTTCTGCGCGACTGGCATGGGTCACCCCATTCGCGGGCCTTGCAGCGTATGCATCGCGCGGCTTGCGGCACATTCGGAACGACGCTCGGCCCGGGGTCTGACGGGATGCATGAGGATCACTTTCATTACGACACAGCGCGTCATCGCGGCGGCCCCTATTGCCGCTGAACCGACAGGCCGCATTGCGTTCCATTGTTTTTCATTTTTTTCGATTTCCTGTTGGATTCCCACTTGCGTCTTTTGTTGGTAGTATCTAGATAGCGCTTCACCGGCGGCGGGAACGCGGTTGGGAGCTTGAGGGGCTGGGACGCGGAAGCGGATTTGGTCT
>SKRP01000161.1 GCA_007118445.1 Natronohydrobacter sp. | reverse complement strand
TGCACCCAATCCGCGCCCTGATCCTCGATGGCACGGCATTCGGCCCCGAAATTGGCGAAATCTGCCGCCAGAATCGAGGGCGCAATCTTGATCGACCGGGAAAAACGCATGGCAAGGACTCCAGATTCCAGCTTTGCGCCCCTCATAAACCCGGCCCGGACAAAATGCACCCCTGCCGGTTTCATCTTGCCAAAAATACTCCCGCCGGAGGCACCCGCACTCCCGGCACAGCCCGACGCGCGCGGATCAGGCCAAAGCCGCCTGCCGCGCAGCCCGCAGCCGCGCGAAATCATCGCCCGCATGATAGCTCGAGCGCGTCAGCGGCGTGGCCGAGACCATCGAGAACCCCTTGCCCCAGGCCGCTTTTTCATAGCTCTTGAACTCGTCCGGTGTGACAAAGCGGTCCACTGCGTGATGCCGGGGTGTGGGTTGCAGATATTGCCCGATGGTCATGAAATCCACATCCGCCGCGCGCATGTCATCCATCACCTGCAAGACACCCTGCCGGTCCTCGCCCAGACCCACCATGATGCCCGATTTGGTGAACATCATTGGGTCCAGCTCCTTCACCCGCTGCAACAGCCGCAGGCTGTGGAAATAGCGCGCACCAGGGCGCACTTCCGGGTAAAGCCCCGGCACGGTTTCCAGATTGTGATTGAACACATCCGGCCGCGCCGCCACCACTGTTTCCAGCACCGAGGGCGCGCATTTCAGGAAATCCGGGGTCAGGATTTCAATCGTCGTTCCGGGGCTGCGATGACGCACGGCGCGGATGGTCTGGGCGAAATGCTCGGCCCCGCCATCTTCCAGATCATCGCGGTCAACGCTGGTGATCACCACATGCTTCAGCCCCAGCTTGGCGACCGCATCTGCCACCCGCCCCGGCTCGAACACATCCAGCGTATCGGGCCGCCCCGTCGCCACATTGCAGAATGTGCAGCCGCGCGTGCAGATCTCGCCCATGATCATCATCGTGGCGTGCCCCTGCGCCCAGCATTCGCCGACATTCGGGCAGCCTGCTTCCTCGCAGACTGTCGTCAGCTTGTGCTCGCGCATGATCTTGTGAGTTTCGGCATAGCCCGCCCCGCCGGGGGCCTTCACGCGAATCCAGTCGGGCTTTTTCGGTTGCGCCTGCACGGGTTTGCGGGCTTTTTCCGGGTGGCGCTGGTCGGGCAGTTTCAAATCGCGCAAGGTCGGGCCTCCTCCAGATACTCCTGACCACATAGCCGCGAAACGCGCAGAAAACAACGCTGTCGCTGCAAGCCTGTCATGCACCCTGCTCATGGCCTTGCAGTGGCGGCGCGATGGTCTGGGCGCGCGCCAGCATCTCGGACCCGGCGGCACAGAGATGCGCCTGCAGATCCTCGAACCAGGCCCCGCCTGCACTGCTCTCGCGCCGCACCAGCGCGATCTGGCGGGCCGGTTCCGGCGCGTCAAACCGGCGCAGGCCCAGGGTCGGGCTGGCCGCCATTTCAGAGGCCAGCGCGATTTCCGGCAGAAAGGTCAGCCCGAAGCCTTCGGCCACCAGCCCGCACAGCGTGCCCAACGACGAGGCCCCCAGATCCAGCCTTGTCTGCCGCCGGTCCAGACGGCAGAATTCCAGCGCCTGATCGGCCAGGCAATGCCCTTCATCCAGCAGCAGCAGATGTTCGGGCCGCAGCGCCATCGGACGCAGCGCCTCGGAGCCATGTCCGAGCGCCTCCAGACGCGCCTGCGTGCCTGCCAGCAGGAAGCGGTCCTCGAACAGGCGCGCGGCCACCAGATCGGGGCTTGGCGGCGGATCGGCCAGCACCACGGCATCCAGCCGCCCCTCGCGCAGGGCGGCCAGCAGATCGGCGGTCTGCGCCTCGCGCAGCCGCAATTCGCGGGTGATGTCGGCCGCGCGCAGCCGCGCCAGCGTGCCCGCCAGCAGATAGGGCGCGACTGTGGGGATCATGCCCACATTCAGCGCCGCCCCAAGGCTTTCGCGCCGCGCGCTGGCTTCGAGTTCCATCGCTTCCGACAGCACCCGCTCGGCGCGTTCCAGCACCGCCCGCCCCTCGCGCGTCAGCCGCACATCGCGCGGCAGGCGCTCGACGAGGGTCACCCCAAGAACGCCCTCCAACTCCTTGATCTGCATCGACAAGGCGGGTTGGGTGACATTGGCGATCTCGGCGGCACGTCCGAAATTCCGCGCCTCGGCCAGCGCACGGAAATATTGCAATTGTCTGAGCGTGATTCGCATCTGCAGCCCTGTTTCATCGCGCACCCCCCAACAATGGCGCATGCAGCCAAAGATTGTCACGCTTGGCGAAACATATCGTTAACAATTCGTAAAGCATTCCGTCCTGGATATGTGTTTTATTTTGCGCATGAGGTCTTGTGTCATGTAACTTGCATCCAGTCACGCAGCGCACCCGCGCCTTGCGGCCAGAGTGTGATGCGCGTTGCCATCGCAAAATGGCGGCCTGATCAGAGATCCTGCGCAAAGCACTGCGCCTTTCGAGGAGACCGGAATGTCAAAGATTTTCACCTATGAGGAAAACGGGCTGTCCTATACTGTGACAGTCTATGAACAGGATGACCAGATTTTCGCCGATGTCACGGTCGGGTCAGGCTTCATGAATGTCAACGCCATCTACACGGCCGATGACGATTTCTCCGGCCCCAGTGCAGGGCTGGGCGGGCCACTGAACATGAATGGCGCGGGCTCGCGCTTCGAAGGTGAGCGCATCCAGTGGGATGATGCCATCGCGGTCAGCCAGCCCGGTCTTGGTCATCAGGACCCCGACAACCCCACCTTTCTTGAAGCAGGTGACACGCTGACCATCGAGCTGAATGCCGACAGCATCGACGATATCGATTTCGTCGGCATCCGCGCAACATCGACAAGCACCGATGGCGGCTCGATCAAGGCCGTGTCAGGCAACCCCGAGATCGAAGAGGATAACGGCGACGACGACAATGGGGATGACGATAACGGGGATGATGACAACGGCGATCAGGAAGATGCGACCTATTCCAAGGTCTTTTTCGTCTTTGATGCGGATGCCGAGATCATCGGCGGCTTCCCCTACACATCCGAGGATCTGCCCGAAGACGCAGAGGGCACGTTCGCCGATTATCTTGCGCTTTTCGAGGACACGGATTTCGCCGATCTGGACGATATCAATGCTGTGATCTTCTACACCGGCGAAGACCTGGAAGAGGCGTTCACGCTTCAGGGTCCGTTCGAGGATACCGACGCCCTGCTGGCCGCCTATGACGAGGCGATCCAGTCTGCGGATGTCGAGGATCTGATGGTGGTGCTGGTCGGGGATGACGACAGCGTTGCGGACGAAGACGCGGAAAATTCGGATGAGGACGCGCTGGTCCTCTGAGGTTGCACTGAGCTTGGACTAACAGGCGGCCGGACATGTGTCCGGCCGTCTTGCATTGTCAGGCGCGGCCCTGATCCGCCTTGGCCGCAAGATCGCGCGCAATCGCGAAAGCGCCGCGCACACGCTCTTTCTCGGTGGTCCAGTCGCGCTGCACGATGATCCTGTTATCCTTGATCTTCGCCAGCCCCTTTTCGCCCTG
>SKRP01000199.1 GCA_007118445.1 Natronohydrobacter sp. | reverse complement strand
GGCGCGTTCCGTCTGGCAGGCCGACGATGATATTATGGTCAAGCCCCGGACCGTCGCGAAGCTTCAGAAGATCATCGGGGCCGGCACCTGTGACCACTGCACCGGAACCGACCGTGCATCCAGTGACGCAAATCAAAGAAAGAAGAATAGCAAGATGCTGTCGCATTTTCACTCCTGAGTTCCTTTGCGATCTTTACGACATCATCACGCCGGTTGACAACGGGATGACACGGACTTCGGTATGCGCAGCTTTTGGCCAGTAATCGATGCTTGCTTTCAGGTGCTGACGCAAAGAGGATGTTCAAGTAAACGCTGCCGCAGGCTTCGAAGGACGGCTTGCGAGAAGTAGCCACCGGCTGGACCGACGGCAAAGGGCCGAGCACGTTGCTATGGGCATGGATTCCGGTGTGAACCCCGCAGCTTTGAAGGCGTCTGCGAGGGTTTGGGCGGTGCCGTATACTTGCGGCTGGACTGGCTTGCCGTGGCCACGGTCCAAAATGCTGTTTGCTGCGGAAACGCGTGCCGCTGGTGATCGGCTTGGGTCTGAGGCAATCCCGATCAACACATTGAACGCCAGTTCTGTCTGTTCTTGCGCCAGTTTAATTCCGGGAAACCGTTTGGCGCCAATACTCCCCTTGGGCCTTGCCGCTCCTGGCCTTGCTCCGCCTCGCTTGTTTATCATTTGAATATCAATCCATCATGCGCCATACCATATGTTGGTCACAAATCCGGTTGGCACGCAACGAGAATCTACATGTTGCGTGAACGCAGCCTAGCCCCATTCAGGAGCGTCTATCAAGACGCGGCGATCTGCCGATAGAACTCGATACGGTCGGCCTTGCTGTCGTTATGGCCCGGCCGAGATCGCTTTTCATCGGCGAAGTCAGCAATCGCCAAAAGGACCAGCAGTTCTCCTCGATCTTCAGGGCCGTTTTCCCAAACGTGCTGCATGATCCTGATGCTCACGATAAATCTCCCATTCGCCTCGCCTGCTTGCGTCGCGGCATGCTGCCCTCCAGTCCCTTCCAAGACCGGCACAGTAGCCGCGACCTCGCAGGCAAGGACCAACTCTTACCCTTCCCGGGGCTGTCCGGGAATTACGGATATCCCTGTCCGGGAGCTGCCGAAACCCGCACCCGATGTCGTTGCGAACCCGTGACGCGTGCGGGATAATCTGTGATGATGCCATCTATCCCCCACGCGGCCATCCGGGCGATATCGTCGGGATCGTTCACTGTCCAGGCGTTGACCGCAAGACCAAGATCCTGCGCCTGCCGGATCCGTGCTTCAGTGAGATCGCGGTGATAGGCACACCAGCAGCGCCCGCCCTGCGCGGCGATCATCCCCGGCAGGCTGTCAGCATGTTGCGCAAGGGACAGCCCTGCCATCCAGGGCGATCCCTCGAAAACTGTCAGATGGTCGCCGGGCTGCTCATAAGTCAGGTACCCACGCGCCAGATCGGGTGCCTGGCGCTGCACTTCATCGAGCACGCGCCAGTCGAAAGAGGACACCAAAATCTCGGCTGAGGGTCGAGAATGCGCGAGCGCCTGCAACAGCGCCTCGACCAGCATTGCGGGCGGGTCGCCCAGGTCATCGCGCGAGGCATAGGACTTGATCTCGATATTCAGGATCAGCCCGACTTCACCTGCGGCCCAGTCCAGAACCTGATCAAGGCTTGGGATGCGTTCCCCATCGCGCGCCTGCTGATCGGGATAGCACTTGCTGTAGGCATGGTTGGGGTTCAGGCGCCCGACATCATAGGCTTGCAGTTGCGCGAGACTGAGGTCACGGATCTTCGGCCCTGTCGCGCGCAGCCACGCGCCATCGGGTCCGCGTGCAAGCTGCATCGGGACGAACGGGTCATGCACCACAACCGGCACCTGACCTGCTGCGTTCTGCACATCGATCTCTAGCCCCTGCGCACCGGTCTCGCGCAGGTAACGAAAGCTTGTCAGCGTGTTTTCCGGCAGCACACCGCGCGCGCCGCGATGACCGTAGATGATGGGTGCGCCATGCGGGCGGCTGAACGGGTTCGGGGTCATGCCACACGCTTGCCCGTTGCCTGATCGAATGGATGCAGTTTGTCGCGTCTGATGCTGAAAGTCAGGTGAGCGCCCTCGTGAACATCCGGCACATGCGGCAGACGCGCGACGAGTGTGTCCCTGATCCCCTCGAAGCTCAGATGCAGATGGCTTTCTGCCCCTGCAGGTTCAAGCAGCATCAATTGCCCGGTGAGCGCGATCTCATCCGCGCCTGCAGGCGCGAGCGAGAGGTCTTCGGGGCGCAGGCCCACAAGATCAGCGGCGACAGGCATATGCGCCAGGGCATCTGCCGCGACCAGCTCGCGCAGATAGGCGGCCGGCAGCATGTTCATCGCAGGGGATCCGATGAAACCGGCGACGAATGTGGTCGCGGGGCGCAGATAGACCTCCATCGGCGTGCCGATCTGCTCGATCCGCCCGCCATTCAGCACCACAAGCCGGTCGGCCATGGTGAGTGCCTCCAACTGGTCATGCGTGACATAGAGCGAGGTCGTGCCCAGCCGCTTCTGCAACTGCCGGATCTCGACCCGCATCTGAACGCGCAGTTTCGCATCAAGGTTCGAGAGCGGTTCATCGAAAAGAAAGGCTGCAGGCTCGCGCACTAGTGCGCGGCCCATTGCGACGCGCTGCCGCTGACCGCCGGAAAGCTGGCGCGGCTTGCGGTCAAGAAATGGGCCGATCTCCAGCATGGTAGCAGCTTCGCGCACACGGCGATCAATCTCGTCTTTCCTGAAGCCACGATTTTTCAGACCGTAGGCAAGATTGTTGAACACCGTCATATGCGGATAGAGCGCGTAATTCTGGAACACCATTGCGATGTCGCGATCCGCAGGCTCAAGCTGGTTCACCACCCGATCACCGATCTTCAGCGTGCCCTCAGTGATGGTCTCAAGCCCGGCCACCATGCGCAGAAGCGTGGACTTGCCACAACCCGAAGGCCCAACCAGCACGATCATTTCACCATCGGCAATGTCGATTTTCACATCCGACACGGCGCGTACATTGCCGCTGTAAACCTTGCCGAGATTGTCCATTGTTATGGAAGCCATGTGTTATTTCTCCGTCTCGGTCAGGCCCTTCACAAACAGGCGCTGCATGAACAAGATGACAAGAATGGGTGGGAGCGCCGCGAGCACGACTGTCGCCATCACGAGATGCCACAGCGGCTCACTATCGCCGCCCGTGACCATGCGCTGAATGCCCATGACGATGGTGTAATATTCAGGGTCGGTCGTGATCAGCAGCGGCCAGAGATACTGGTTCCAGCCATAGATGAACATGATCACGAAAAGCGCCGCGATATTGGTGATCGACAAGGGCATCAGGATGTCCTTGAAAAATTTCATCGGCCCCGCCCCATCGACGCGGGCGGCCTCCATCAATTCCTCTGGCACGGTCATGAAGAATTGCCGGAACAGGAAAGTTGCCGTGGCCGAGGCGATCAGCGGGATCGACAGGCCCGCAAAGCTGTTCAGCATCCCCAGATCCGCCACCACCTGAAAGGTCGGAACGATCCGCACTTC
>SKRP01000126.1 GCA_007118445.1 Natronohydrobacter sp. | reverse complement strand
TGGCCGCCGGGCACCTGGCAGCCCATGGGTTGCACAGGGATACTCCGGTGCCCCGGCACCATAGCGGGCAGGGTCGCAATCTCGATATCCGTCATGGCAGCGCGGTGTGCTTCGGCGAAGCGGCGGTTCTGGGTTTGCGCGAAACGGACATCGCCCATGTCGCGCGCGCTGATGTCCAACCCGGTCGCCATGATGTCCGGCGCGAGCTGGAACTTCGCGCAGGAATTCGTGAAGCTGCCCCCGGGTCATGGCAGGCGCGTCTTCGAGCCTGGCTCGGCGGCCCCGGCGCGCAACGACCCCGATGGGTTGGCCGCGTCGGAAGCGCTGGAAGCCCTGACCAGCTTCCCGGACCCGGATTTCCCGACCTTCGACACGAACGAGGTGCAGTCGCTCTGGGAAGTCGGCGAGGTCGCGCTGATGGAGCATTGGGGCTTGCGCGGTGCCAGGATTCTGTCGGGGGACAACACCCCTCCTGAAATCGTCAAGGCAACAGTGCTGGCCACAGCTCCGAGGTCCGAAGCAGGCGGACGCCTTGCAACAACGCTCTGGTGGGACCGGTTCACCATTGCCGCGCATACATCGGATGAGGGTGCTGCAGCGAGTTTTCCGGCCATGCTGAACGGGATCACGCCTGCGCGCGTGGCCGACAATCCGGCGCTGGTCGGCTGGCTGGGTGAGGGTTACGCGTCCATGCCTGCCTCTGCCGGGGTGGTTGTCAGTGACCAGGGCGGGGCCGCGCCCTGTCTGATGACCCCCTGTATGGGGCTGATGCACAGCGCGCTGGGGGACAATCTGGCCACGTTCCTGAAATGCCCGGCCAGCGCCCAGGAAGCGCTGGACACCATCTAGGCCGCCTATGTCACGGCAGCCCGCGCGCAAGGCTTCCTGAACCGATGCCTGACCAGATGGCCTGACGGGCCGCCCGCTTTCCTTGCAGGGCAGGCGCAATGAAACACCGCACTTTCTTCTGGTTCATCTTTCCTTCGGCGCTGGCGATGATCCTGTTCATCGCGCTGCTGGTGGTGTCGGTCTTCATCCAGTCGCTGCATGTCATTGATGAGCAGGTTCCGCGCATAGTAGAGAATTGCGGCCCCATTGGCGGCCAGGAAGAACCCATCTTGGACCGCAAAGCCACCCGCGAATTGCGCGCGGCAAAGTCGCTCGGGCGATCTGCAGGGTTCAGCAATTGTCTGGACTGCAACCATCCTGCGATCACTGAACGGCGCAGATGTGGGAGCGCCCGGACAGTTTCGCAGATTTCATCCGCCGCGCCATGACCTTGCTCTTCGGGCGCGCTGGACTGAACACCTTCATCTTGGCGTTCTGTATGGCGGTCTTCTCGTTCATTTTCGGCACGCTGGGCGGCTATACGCTCGCGTCTCCGGGCTTCTGATGATCGCGCTGGTCTTTCGCGCCATGCCGCATTTCACATTGCCTTCGGGCGATCTGTTACCCTTCTTCGAGTGGAATCTCTGGGGTCATCTGCCCATGGCGACCATCGTGCCGAATATCGCCTCTATCCTGGGCCCCATGCATGCCCGGGGGCAATGTCCTGTTCGCGATTGCCGCCGTCGTCCCTGCCACAGCCCCGGCCTTTGTATTGATCCTGTTCTTTTGGCACCGGATTGTCTCGGGTCTGACCGCCGGAGCAGTCAAGGGCCGAGGCTCGCGTTTTCATCTTGCCTCAAATACTCTGGGGGTCCGGGGGTGAACCCCCCGGCTGCCGTGAGCACCAACTCACATGCAATATCCTGTCAAAAAGAAAAAGATCTCATCCGCGCGCATCATGCGGCCTCTCATGATGCCTGCCCTGACAGAGCCCCCGCGATTCTCGCGCGCCACACAGTGCCGGACTGGCACTGGCGCGGGATGCGCTCTGGCAAGAGCAGACTGTCACCGAGGCCGTGGCCCGGAGCTTCGGGTAGCCCCTACTGGCGTCACTGTCTCGCTTTCGACACCGCGAGAATGCTTTTTTGGCAGGTCGCAACCAGATTGATGGTTGCCAGTCGGTCCGGGTGCTGTCTGCCTGCCATCTGATGGGCCTCGTCGATGCGCCCCTGCTTGGCATAAAGGCTGCAAGCCGCATTGTCATGCTGGCTATTGCGAACTCACCGCGTCGCGCAGGGCAGGATCACCGAGACGGTCTGTTTCTGCGATCTGCTGACTCTGATGCAGTATGCAGGGCAATATCCGGCCCGGTCCAGACAGATGCGCATATGGTTCAGCCCGGACCTGCCACCCATGACAGGTTGCTCTACAACCCTGCAAGCCCAGCCGAGGGCGAGCAGATGCGTGGACTGATCTGCCGCATGATCGAGGCAATCCATTCCACCGCGCGGTATATTCGACAGCTTCAACCGCCCTGCCGCAGCCAGCTCTGGGGGGCGGGTTTTTCATGGCCATGGCGCGCACCTGGCCGAAGGCATTTACGGGGGATCCTTCGGCGGCCCAAGCTGTCTCTGACGCCACCGGGCGAGTATATGGGCCTGCCAGCGGGGCTCCTTGGCGATATGCGTGTTGTCTGGATTTGCCGCCGGGAGGGCGACCGCCCTGCCGAGACCCGCATTCTCATTGACGTGCTGCATTTTTCGGAAAATGCAAGCGCGTGATGTGCTGGGTTGGCTGCAAGTGTCGTGACCGTATTCCAACGGGTCGCCCGATCAGGCCGTTAAGGTCCGGGCCGCGACCTGGTGTGCGCCGGTGGCTCGGGGCTGGCCGATCACAGCTCTGCCGATGGCATATCTGGTGCCGGCAGGGCAGGGGCTTCCTCTGCATCGAAAAGTGCCCCGAGCCGCTGGGTCACGCTCAGGAGCATTGTCTGTTCCCAATCCGGCAAGGCATCGAAGCGCGCACTGAACCTGGTCTGCAGCGGGTCCGGAATTTCATCAAGCAGCGCGCGCCCGGTTTCGGTCAGAATGACCCAGACCGCGCGCCGGTCTGACTGGCGGCGCTCGCGACGCACCAGACCACGCGCTTCCAGCTTGTCGATCTGCAGGCTGATGGTCGCCTGCCCGACACCCAGGGCGCGTGCAATGTCGCGCGGCATTTCCTGTCCGTGGCGGGCGATTTCGAACAATACCAGCAATTGCGCCTGAGTCAGGTTGGACGCGCGCGCCATGGAACGCGCATTGCTGTCGAGCACATGCACGATCCGACGCAGGACAATGAGAGTTTCGGCAGAACGGTCAATCACTTGAGCCTCGTGGTCTGGAGCGCGTTCAACACTGCCCGCTGGCGTCTGAAAGTGCAAGCTTGGCGACTGACGCGCATCGGCTTTGCTTTGGCAACAAAAAATATCTGTTACCAAAGTATTTTAAGAGACTTACTCGAATATGGACCAGAGGAAAACAATAAATACATGAATATAAACGAAATAATGGTCAAGCCAAGAGAAATGATACTTAGTGTTGAAAAGCATCATGGGTTTCTTATATACAAAGCTCCCAATGAGAAGCAGCCAAAAGCGGAACCATGCCAAATCAATCTGTCAACATGAAGAAACCAGCGACGCAACCCGCGCGCGAAACAGTGACGTTTCGTCGCCCGAACGGACAGGACGGCTCGGCAGTCTGGGAACTGGTGGCCGCCTGCCCGCCGCTGGATCAGAATTCG
>SKRP01000174.1 GCA_007118445.1 Natronohydrobacter sp. | reverse complement strand
GCGCGGTCCGGCCCGCCTTCGGCAAACAGCCTGCGCTTGGCGGCGAAATAGCCGCCCATGCCGTGATGGCGGTCCAGATGGTCGGGCGAAAGATTGGTGAACACAGCGATATCGGGGGTGAGCGCGCGCGCAAGTTCGGTCTGGTAGCTCGACAGCTCCAGCACGATCACCTCGCCCTCGCGCGGCGGGTCGATCGAAAGCACGCCCTTGCCGATATTGCCCGCCATCTGCGCAGGGCGGCCCGCTTCGGTCAGGATATGGTGGATCAGCGCCGTGGTGGTGGATTTCCCGTTCGAGCCTGTGACCGCCACGACCTTGGGCGGCTGGTCAAAGCTCATATTGTCCCCGGTCGAGAAACTGCGGAAAAACAGGCCGATATCATTATCGACCGGCACCCCGGCAGCAAGCGCGGCTGCGATGATGCGGTTCGGCGCAGGGTAGAGATGCGGAATGCCAGGGCTGGTGATCAGCGTCGCAACTTGCGCCCAGTCCACGCGGGTCAGATCGGTCAGGGCGATGCCTGCCGCTTCGGCCTTCGCGCGGGCCTCGGGCGATTCGTCCCAGGCCAGCGGCACTGCCCCGCCTGCGACCAGCGCGGCGCAGGTGGCCAGCCCCGACCGGCCCATCCCCAGAACCGCCACCTGCTGCCCTTCATGGCCCTGAACTGCAATCATCGCGCGCGTCCTTGCTGATCCGGTGTTTGCTGAAAAGATAGTGCCTATCTGCGCGAAATGGTGAACATGTGCAAGACAACTTGCACCCGCCCCTTGCACCCGGCCCCGCCCCCTTGCGCCCGGCCCCACGCCGCGCTAGCTTTGCTGCAGTGCAGCGAAAAGGGTTGCTATCATGCTGGGTATCCTCGTCATCCTGCTGGCGCTGGGCGTGTTGATCTGGCTGGCCTATCGCGGTGTCAGCCTGCTGCTGCTGACCCCGGCGCTGGCGGTGCTGGCCGTGCTGGCCTCTGAAGGCGGCCCGCTTCTGGCCAGCTACACCCAGATTTTCATGTCCGCGACGGGCGATTTCATCATCCGGTTCTTTCCGCTCTTCCTGCTCGGCGCTGTGTTCGGCAAGCTGATGGAGGCTTCGGGCAGCGCGCTGGCGCTTGCCAAGGGCATCATTCGTGGGCTTGGCCCGCGCCGCGCAATCCTCGCCGTGATCCTGTCCTGCGCGGCGATGACCTATGGCGGCGTGTCGCTTTTCGTCGTGGCTTTTGCTGTCTGGCCCATCGCAGCAGCGCTGTTTCGCGATGCTGACCTGCCGAAAGTGCTGATCCCGGCCACGATTGCGCTCGGGGCGTTTACCTTCACCATGACCGCCCTGCCCGGCACACCTGCGATCCAGAACGCGATCCCGATGCCCTATTTCGGCACCACACCCTTTGCCGCGCCCGGTCTGGGCGTGATCTCTGGCGCGATCATGCTTGCGCTTGGCTGGCTCTGGCTGGAACGCCGCGCCCGCGCGCTGGGGCCGGGCTACGGGGCCGAGCCGGATATCATCGAAGATGACGACCGCGCCCTGCCCGCGCTGCCGGTTGCTGCGGCACCGCTGGTGCTGGTGCTGGGGCTGAACCTGATCTTCACTTTCGTCGTGATCCCGCGTCTGGAGACAGGCTATCTGGCCGAAACCCTTTACGGCGAAACCGATATCGGCGCGTTGCGCGGGCTGTGGTCCACGATTGCCGCGCTGACTTTCGCCTCGCTGGCGCTGGTCGCGCTGAACTGGGCGCGGCTGGCCGAAAGCTTCAGCGAAACACTGGACGCAGGCGCGAAATCCGCGCTGCTGCCGATCTTCAACACCGCCTCGCTGGTGGGGTTCGGCGCGGTGATTGCCTCGCTTTCGGCCTTCACGCTGATCCGCGACTGGGTGGTGACAGCGGGCGGGGACAACCCCCTGATCTCGCTCGCCATCGGCACAGGCCTGCTGGCAGGGATGACCGGCTCGGCCTCGGGCGGCATGTCGATTGCGCTGGCGACGCTGGGCGAGACCTATCTGGAACTGGGCCAGGCCGCCGGGATTTCGCCGGAACTGATGCACCGGGTGACAGCGGTCGCGACAGGGGGGCTGGACGCGCTGCCGCATAATGGGGCGGTGATCACGCTCCTGACCATCTGCGGGCTGACCCATCGCGAAGCGTATCGCGATATCGCTGTGGTCGCAGTGCTGATCCCGGTTGTAGCGCTGGTCGCGCTGATCACGCTGGGCACGCTCTTCGGCAGTTTCTAGAGAGCGTTGCGCGCATTGGCATTCGCGCCATGCACTTTATCTTTTTGATGTCGCATGTTCGAAAAGCTCGGAACCGGAAACCACTTCTGAGCAACATGCACTAGGCCCGGATCGTATCGCCCCGGTTGACAATCGGCGCCAGCTCGATCCGCCGCGCACCGATCAGACCATCCTCGATCTTGCCCGAGACGATTTCCGCCGCGCGCAGGCCGATCTCATGGCGGCACGCATCGGTCGTGGCCAGACGCAACCGGAACCCGTCCAGCAATTCCAGCCCGTTGAAGCCCGCAAGCCCGATCTGGCCGGGAATATCCAGCCCCGCATCCAGACAGTGCAGCATCCCGCCTGCCCCGATCATGTCGTTGGAATAATACAGGAAATCCAGATCCGGCTGGCGCTGCAGGATCGCTGCCGTCATCTCGCGCCCCTTGGCCAGCGACGAGCCCCCAGCGTAATGCTCAGTCGCGGCCAGTGTCACGCCCGCTGCTTCCAGCGCTTCGGTGAACCCTTCCAGCCGCTTGCGCGCGCGGTGGTCATCGGGCATTTTCGAGCCCAGAAACCCGATGCGGCGATAGCCTGCCGCGAGGATCGCCTCGGCCATCTCGCGGCCCGCGCGCCGATGCGAGATCCCGACCATGGAATCGATCGGCTCGCCATCGACATCCATGATCTCGACCACCGGGATACCGGAATTGGCCAGCATCGCGGTCGCGGCCTCGGTATGCTCCAGCCCGGCCACGATCATGCCGGTGGGCCGCCAGGACAGCATTTCATAAATGACATTCTCTTCCTGTTCGGCCTTGTAATTCGTGGCCCCGAAGACCGGCTGCAGGCCCGAATCCTCCAGCGCGGCAGAGATCCCGCTCAGCACTTCGGGAAAGACCATATTGGCCAGAGAGGGGATCACCACGCCCACCAGATTGACCCGCTGGCTGGCCAGCGCGCCGGCGATCTTGTTGGGCACATAGCCCAGCGCCTTGGCCGCCGCGAGCACTTTCTCGCGCGTGGCGGGCGAGACATCGGCACGGTTGCGCAGGACGCGGCTGACGGTCATTTCGCTGACGCCGCTGGCCTCAGAGACATCGCGCAGCGTAAGCGGACGCTGTGCTTCGGGGGGCAGATATGGGGGCAAGGGCGTGATCCTTCGCAGCATGTTCTGAGGCTACGTTAGCGCCACATGTCCATGGGGCCAAGCCCTTGTATCGGCTTTGCGCGGATGGGGATGACAGCCCGCAGAAAACCCGCTACAGGCATCTGGCGGATGGCCCCGTGGCTCAACTGGATAGAGCAGCCCCCTCCTAAGGGGCAGGTTGCAGGTTCGAATCCTGCCGGGGTCACCAATATGCTGCGCCAGACACGACAGGACCGGAAGCCGCCCTGCAGCCTAATCGAACTCATCCGCGGTCTCGACACCCCAGAGATGGCGTTTCTCGGCCCATCCGCG